>JAQCJA010000189.1 GCA_027593305.1 bacterium | reverse complement strand
CGGCGAGGATCGCTTCAAAGCGGCGGCGCTCAGCCCCCACCCGCCGTGGCACATTCTGCGGGATCCGCTCCTCTTCGGCGGCAGGCGTCAACAGCGGCCGGTCCCAATCGTGAAAGGCCAGCAAGCGCACCCCCTGCACATTGAGCTCGCGCGATTGCGCCCCGAATTCGCGCTGGAACAACTCCGCATGGTCGTGATTGCCCGGAAGCACGACCCAGGGACAGGTCAGTCCTGCCAGGGCCTGGCCCACGAGTCGAAGATCCTGCGCGCCATCCCGCAGGATCCCGGGGGTGTCCTGTGGCTCATGCGGGTGATCGATGAGATCACCGGTGACAACAACGACGGACACGGCTGCCGCCCGCATGGCCGCCAGTGCCTCGGTGAACAAAGCGGGCATATCACGACTGCACCGGGCGGCTACGGCGGAAGTTCCCGCCAGATGCTGTCGCAGGTGCAGGTCGGAGATGTGGCCGATGCGCAGGGATGACGCCATGAGGGATTCTTCAGTTCACAGACCTGGTGCCGCATCACGAATGGCGCCAACCATGCTCTGCATGCGCTGAGCATCATTGTCGGGATGGGTACCGATCAGCACGGTACGGCTCAGAATGCCGAGGGAACTGGCACACATGTCCTGCGTGTACTTGACCTTGCAGTTTCGATTCGCCGGAATTTTGAAGGGATCGAGCGCCGCATGGTGGGCCCCCTGCTCGCGCATGATCGGTTCCCAGCGAGTGTAGACATGTCGCCCGGTGTCCATGGGCAGGAAATTGCCGACGCCCCGGCTCTTCAGACCGTTGGAAAAGGCGCGTGCCGAGGCCTCGTCAGTGAACAGGAATCCGGCGTGGGTGCCACACTCATCCTCCAGGCTGTGATTGGTAATCGACACCAGGCCCGCTTTTTCCCCCGCCTTGAGGAGTCGCTTCTTCTGCCCCCGCATCTTCTTCAGCATGGGAGCCAGGCGCGACAGCTGCGCGTTCAGAATCGCACCCTCGAATTCCGAGGCGCGGAAATTGTTGCCGGCGAACTGCAGCTCATCACGCCGCTGTTGCGGATTCTCGTCCCAGTAGAAGGAACAGCAGTCGACGGCGACGGAACCACGATCGTAGACGCCCTTCGACTTGGTTACGAATGCGCCCCCTTCCCCGCAGGTGATGTTCTTGAAGAAGTTGAAGCTGAAGGCGCCGGCGTCACCGATGCTTCCCAGCATCTTGCCCCGGTAGCCGCCACCCACCGCCTGGCATGCATCTTCCAGTACCAGCAGCTTGTGCTTGCGCGCCACCTTCATGATCGCATTCATGTCACACGGCAGACCCACCATGTGTACGGGGATGACGGCGCGCGTATGCTTCGTCAGTCGCCGCACCAGATCCTTCGGGCACAGTGTCAGTGACTCGTCCACGTCGGCAATGACGGGGATCGCCCCGGCCGCCAGCACGGCCAGAGCCGTTGCCATGTAGGTATAGGCCGGGACAACGACCTGGTCGCCGGGGCCGATACCGAGACCAACGAGAGCCGTGTACAGGGCCGACGTCCCGGAACGAGCCATGCGGGTGTATTTGACGCCTACGTGCGCAGACCAATCCGCCTCAAACTTGTCACACTCGCCACCCGAACCGTAACGAAACATCTTGCCCGACTCGATGAGTCGTCGAATACGCTTGATCTCTGCGTCACCGATTCTGTACACGCCGCTTCTCCTTCGTTGACTTGCTTGCTTGTTCCGTTGCCGGCAACATGTCGAGCCGGATCCAGCGCCGCACGGAGTTGATCAGATACACGGCATCCGCCGCATTCAGGTCGGCAACGGTGAGAACCTGTTCCTCGATCTGCCCCGTTTCCAGCAGTTCTTCCCGGAGCGTTCCAGGCAGCAGCCCGCAGCAGAGAGGCGGCGTCAGGCGCCGTCCGCCCTGCTCAACAACGAGGTTGCCGATGGTGCACTCCGTCAGTTCCTCACGATCATTGCGCAGGATCGCCTCGTCCACCCCCGCCGCCCGAGCCTGAGCCAGGGCAGCCACGTAGGCCTCTCGGCGGGTGGTCTTGTGATACAGGAAAACATCCTGCGGGTCCACCCTGCCGGCAGCCAGAATCACCCGCATGGATGGCGGCTGGCTGCCAATGGCGACGGCCTCCACTGCCACCAAGCCGTTGCGCGAAAGTGACAGACGAACCCGCCGGCGTGGCGACGGATCAGCCGCTGCGGCGGACAACCGCTCCCGAAGGCACGCCTCATTACACGTGAAGCCGAAGTATCGCGCCGAGCCCATGAGCCGTCGCAGATGCCGCTCGACAAGATAGTACCCTGTATCGGCCTCAAACAGCAATGTTTCGACGAGATCAAAATCACTGGAAGGGTTTCTCGTGACGATGCTGGGATCTGCTGTCGGGCGCGGCAGAAAGAGCGTCTTGTCCAGACACTCCTGATATTCGGCCGTCGTTTCCGAATCCCAGGTGATGCCCCCACCGATGCCGGCTGTGGCGCGCCCCGCCTGCCGATCCACGACCACCGTGCGTATCGCAACGTTGAATACGGCCTCCAGACCCGACAGAGTACGACCTTCGGGACCGGCGCTGGGGGAAACGTAGCCAATCGTTCCGGTGTACGTCCCTCTGGGTCCGCTCTCCAGCTCGCCGATGATCTCGCTGGCCCGCACTTTCGGCGCCCCCGTGACGGAGCCGCACGGAAACAACGCTGCCAGCAGGTCGTAGAGACCCGCATCGCATCGTGTTCTGGCGGCAACGGCTGAAGTCATCTGCCACACGGTATCGTAGGGCTCGACGTTCCACAGAGTGCTCACCTCGACCGATCCCGGCTCGGCGATCCGCCCAAGATCGTTACGCAGCAAGTCGACGATCATCAGATTTTCGGCGCGGTCCTTGGACGAGGTCACCAATGACTGGCGCAGGCCGTCATCCTGCGCCGTCCACAGGCCACGCCTGCGGGTGCCCTTCATGGGACGCGTCCGGATTCGACCCTCACCATCGACAGCAAAGAACAGTTCCGGAGAAGCGGACAGTACTGCCGTGTCACCAAAGTCCACGTATGCACAGAATGCAGCGCTGCCCTGCCGCAGGCACATTTCGCGATACAGGCCGGCCGGATCACCACTGAAGTCCGCATCTATGGCGAAGGTGAAATTCACCTGGTAGGCGTCCCCGGAACCGATGTAGCGGCGGATTGCGTCAACGGCATCAGCGTGGCTGGCAGGATCCAGGGCCGGGCGCCATGCACCAAGCGTGAAGGATCCGGCGTTGGGCCCGGCCTCCCCTGTGCGGATCTGCTGCCGATCCCGATACAGGCCGATCCATGCCAGTGGCAACGGGCCGGTTGCCGCGTGCGTCCGCAGTGCCGGGTCAAAGACCGGCGCCGACTCGTAAGGGATCAGAATGACGGCGTGTGCACCGCCACGAACGGCGGTTTCGACCATCCGGCAGGCGGCCAGCATATCCTCTGGCGCGCGCACGGCAATCTCCTGTGACGGTCGGGAAAACCGGAAGGAGCGGCCTTCTGCCCCGGGGCGGTAGGACTCCAGCCAGATCTGCTCGGGTTGCTGCAACGTGTTACGGGTACGGGAAGTAGAGCACACGAATGTCACAGAAGTCCTGTCGCGGGGCCCCACTGCCGCGCACGAACACGCCGTACTCGCTGGCCGCGTCCACGGGCCACAAGCAGGCCTCCATCTGCCACAGATGCTGGTCCCGGCCGATCCCCTCAACCGCCCTGGCAGCGGTTGTCAGCATGCTG
Source organism: bacterium (assembly GCA_027593305.1). Classification (GTDB taxonomy): domain Bacteria; phylum Latescibacterota; class UBA2968; order UBA8231; family UBA8231; genus UBA8231. The sequence continues at coordinate 4,346 of JAQCJA010000189.1, read as the reverse complement.
AGCTCAGTGACCTCCTCGATCTGTTCCGGCAGTGGGCCCGGTCCGGTCTGGTAAAGGGAGACCACGGAGAGCAGATTGCTGCGGGCGGACAACAGAACACACAGGCCGGGTCCCGGAGGGCGGAAGCGCGCCGCAGAAAAGATGCGGAAGGGCAGGCCACTGTCATTGCGCACCGCCAACCCCAGCCTGTCGCTGACGGCAGGCCCGGCAACACCGAACTCGATCTGCGCAACCTCATCCGGATGCGCCTTCCATTGCCAGCTGTCCGGCATCATGGATCGCCCGGCGGCACGTAACTGATAGACCGCACGGGTCCCCGAATCGTAGACCTTTTCAACGGCATTCTCAGGCAGACGAAGGTGCTGGATCTCCCCATCCACATTGGACATGGCGTAATCGGCCAGGGCATAGCGTGGTGCATCGGTGGCGAACAACAGCGAGCGGGCGGCGCCATCCATGAGCGTCGTGACAATACCCCGCTGGATGGCCGCCCTGGCGTAGTACTGGACCTCCACGTCCAGGCGAAAGGGCGCAACGATCAGCTCGCCCCGTGGCGTTCGGCTCGCCAGCCGGGTGCCCAGATCGCGCCACCCGGGAAAGGTCTCATGCGTCGCCGCCGCAAAGCCGGACAGCCCGCCGAGGGACAGCACGAGCAGTGCCACACTCCCCTGCCGGCGCCGCCCGGCCGGGATGGCTGCAACCCCGATCGCTGCCGCCGTTGCGAACCAGGGCAGCAGGAACAGATAGCCGCGGGGCTGAGGTGCGATGCCATGAATCAGCGGCACGACGAAGGCTGCTGCTGGCAGAGCAACGAGCAGACCGAACATTTGTATGGCGTGCTGACGCAACCACAGAATTCCAAGGACCGCCAGCAACAAGACCACAACACCGGGCTGCACGGCAACGTCGAACAGCAAACGACCAAAGGCGATAAAGCTGCCCCCGTGCAGATCAAGGCCCCAGGCGCGGCCGGCATCGAGAACGCGGTCCATGATCGGGCCGTACGCCGCCAGTAGAGCGACGATGACGGCCCCATGAACCGCGAGCGTCGCCGTCAACAACGGTCGATCCCCGGAACGGGCGGCCTGCAGGAAAGACCAGCCCGCCAGACCCACGGCCAACAGGGCAGCGCTCGGCTGCGTATACATCGCCAGGAAGAGCACCACACCATACAACGGCCACCAGACGCGTTTCCGAGCCAGCTGGGCGCGCACCAGGGCCCCGCCTGCCACGGCGGAAAAGAGCGTGATCAGCGTGTATCCCCGGGCTGCCTGTGACCAGGCGATATGGGCCGGGGACAGTGCCACCACGACGGCCGCAAGCACAGGCATCCAGCCGATGGCCGGCAGAAAGAGGTTGCCGCAGGCGCGCGCGAGCCACCACGTGGCGACGATCGTCAACACGCCCGCCAGCAGCGCCGGCAGGCGCATGCCCACCTCATTGGCGCCGAACACAGCGGCCGAGGCCTTCACGAGAAACGTGTGGAAGATATGGTTGTTCGGCACCGGGTAGTGCGTGGCGATGGTCGACACCGAGTGTGAGGCGAAGGCCTCCCAGGTGTAGGCCTCATCGTGATCGAGGGCGTCACCAAGCCCTGGCAGACGCAGGAAAACGCCGATGACAAGCACCACGGCAAACTGCAGCACCGGGCGCTGCCAGAGAGGACTGGGCTGGAGCGTCGCAGAGTTCAGTAGAGCAGCTCCCGGAACCCACCCACCGTGTGCAGGGTGATGAGATTGCCGTCGTGGGCGCTGCGCGCCCGGTGATCCCCTGAGCGGGACAGCACATGCAGGTCGTCGCCATCGATGATCATACTGGCGTAGTGCCTTGCCTGTCCGGGATTTGCTCCCCGGGTGACGATGCCCGCCGGACACCAATCGATGCAGTTCCCGCTGAAATGAAGTGCAAGTATGTGGCGCTCGTTGTTCGGCAATCCGTACCGCTCCGCAGGCAGGAATCGTGGATCCCGCATCGAATCGGTGGCAAGGCTCGACAGCAACCAGAAGCGGTCGCAGATCGGGTCGAAGAGTATGTGGAAACGCATCTGTCCACCCGGACACGGCACGTAGCGCATGGACTCGCCGGAAGGGGCCGTCGCGGCGGCCGTTGTCCACGTGCCGTCCTCGGCCTCGGTAACACGTGCGATCGCCGCCAGTCCGGTGCCACCGGTGTGAGCCCGCATCCACAGATACAGTGTTCGACCCGTGGGATCGTGCCACAGATGCTGCGGATCGGTGAACTCGACAACGTTTGTCTCAAGCCATCCAGGGGGGTGCATGGTGCGGTCCTCGGCGACCCGACCGAGTGTCCAGAACGGCACGCCCACATGAGTCGGGCAACCCAGATCAGCAAAACTCACCTTGCTGGCAAATGTCCAGTTGCCGGCGCAGGTCAGATCGGCGTCCTCTGCACCCACCATAAGCACCGGTGCCAGTTCAGCCACGGGCCAGCCCTGCACCGCAAAGTGCATTCGACGCTCCATCACCAGATGGATCCGACCGCGAGCGCGGTGCACATTGCAGGCAGACTGATGCCACTTCTGCCCGCAGGACAGGGCGATTGGATCCCCCCAGGTCGTGCCATCATCATCACTGGCCATCACCATCAGGTCGCCGTCGTGACCGAGGATATAGACACGACCACCGGCAGCAAAGGGCCTGGCGTGCATGAAGGGAAACAGGGCCCGCGGTTGCCACGATGCGCCGCCGTCATCACTGGTCCAGGCACGGCCTTGCCAGGCATGGGCGCCTTCGCCGCGATAGCCCTTCGGCCCCGGTAGATCGGCGACACCCGGTCCGCCCTGATCCATCGTCGCCAGCAGCCGCCCCGAGGGCAGCCGCTCCAGGCCCGGTGTATATGCGTAGACGCTGGCCGGATCGGGAGACTCGTAGAGGGCGAGCCCTTCCTGGGCCAGAAGCTTCATGCCTGAGCGGGTCGGGTCATATCAGCGGCACCTGGAGATGGGTCAACATCAGGGCAACGACTGGGCGAGTGGCACGCTGGTAACATCCAACACGTGCACCATGGCGGCAACCCGATCTGCATCCCCCGCCACGTAGGATACAGCAGAACATACTGTGACCTGCAAGGTGTCCTGAGAATGCGGATCATCCGTATCTTCGAAAACTTGAGCAGTCGATGGATCAAACGACGCAATCGTGGTCAGGAAGGGTGCAAAACTGTGTCGGGTTCTGCAGGATCACCATCGCTGGCGAAGAACACTCTGTTCAACATCGTTGACATGGGTGTGCGCCACAGCCTGGCACTGGTCCTGTCGCCGATTCTCTTCTGGTCACTGGGGACCGAGACCTATGGATTGTGGTGTGTGATCTGGGCCTTCTCCGGATCCCTCGGGCTGGCAGACCTGCGCCTGAATGCGGCAATGACCCCACTCGTTGCCACCGCACACAGCGAAGGCAACACGGACAGGGTGATCCGGCTGATCAACAACGGACTGCTGTTCTACGGGGCCCTGGGGGCGCTCATTTTCGCCGCCAGCTATGGCATTCTGCAGATCCCCGCCCTGCAGCTGCTGATCCCGGAGTCCATTCGGCAGGACGCGGGTTTCGCCATTCCAGCTGCGACTGCGGTGTTCTCCCTGTCGACTCTGCTGACCATGTCCAACGGTATTCTCCACGGTCTGCGGCGGTACGATGTGACAGCGACGATCCGAATGTGCTTGGGTGCGCTGCGAGCTCTGCTGTTGATCTCAGTTGCGCTGCTGGGCGGCGGCCTCAAAGAGCTCGTTCTTGTGGAGGTAGCGATTTCGATCGCGCTGTTCTGCTGGTCCTGGATTTCCGTTATGCGATATGTCCCAGGCTATCGGCTTGCCTTCGCTCCTGAAAGAGCTCTCTTGAGGGAGCTTCTATCTTTCGGCAGCCGGTTGCAGGTTGGGCATGTGGCCCATCTGATCGCGATGCATTTCGACAAGCTCATCCTCTCTGCGTTGCTCGGTCTGGAGGCTGTTGCTTTTTACGATCTCGGCGCCAAGATCGTCGGTATCGCCCGGACGCTGCCACCGTTGGTGGTCTCGGCGACCATGCCCCTGGCTTCGGCGCTACACGCGTCGGGGAAGAAGGAAGATCTGTGGATCTTCTTCAAGGAGGGGACCCAGATTCTGGCATGGGTCGGTTTGCCGCTCTTCCTGTGGGTTTCGATGGGGGCCAAATCGTTGCTCATCAGCTGGGCCGGGGTAGCCGCCATGGAGTCACAGACAACGCTGTGGCTGCTCAGCGTCGGCTTCTTCGTCAAGGCGTACAGTGAGATGGGCTACCTCGTCATTATCGGTATTGGCAGGCCCGATGTGGAGATGAAGCGGAGTCTGGTGGCGGCGGCTGTGAACGTGA
>JAQCJA010000188.1 GCA_027593305.1 bacterium | reverse complement strand
ATTACAGCAACTAGCAAAACCACGTGCCCCCTTCAATCCCTCAAACAACGATTCGTGCAACAGGCTCAGCAGGCGGTCTTTCATGGTCACATTCACCATGTTCTGCCAGACCTCTCGAGGTGACAGACCGCGGCCGTCGATCTGCACCGCCGGATGGGTATCGATAAACAGATTGTTCTCGATCGAGCAGTCCCGGCCGCCGCCGATGAAGGCTGCCATCTGCGTGCCCTGAAAGATGTTGCCGAAAACGGTGACGCCGCTGACGCAATCATCGAGATAGACGGCGATCGAACCCAGCATGCCGGGGCCATGAATGTCGTGCAGGTGGTTGAAACGGATGACGTTGTCCCGGTAGGTCCAGTCGCGACCCGTGTAAATCGCGCCGACATCGCCGGTTTCCTGGCAGACGTGATGGATGTCGTTGTACTCAATGATGTGACCGTTGCCAGTAAACAGGATGGGACAGTGGGGATGGTCGTGGATCAGGTTGTTGGACACGCGGGTGCCGACGCCGGACATGATGACGGCGGGCACGTAGCAGCGGGACCAGCGTGCCTGATGATGCAGGTGGCAGTTGTGCACGTAGTGATGGCAGGGCTCGAGCTTGTTCCGGTTGCCGCCCTGCAGGCTGACGCCACCATCGCCGTTGTTGAAAATGTGACATCCCTGCACGCCGTGATCGACGCCACCGTCGACCCAGACGCCGTAGTTGCCTGTGTTGCTGATGGTGCAGTCAGCGACGAGGCAGGATGAGCCCCCGGTGATGCTGATGCCGTGGCCACGTGTGGCATTGAGAGTCAGATCACGGATCACCACATGCCGGGCGCGGCGCAGCGACAACATCGGTTTTTCCAGCAGGGACAGGATGACTTCCGCCGCCGCCAACGGATCGGGTGGCCAGAAGTACAACATGCCGCGACGGCGGTCCACGTAGAATTCACCGGGCTCATCCAGTTCCTCCAGCACATTGAGGAAGTAGATGCGCTGACCGGGGCGAATGCTGTAGAGGCCGTGCGGTTTGTGCGTGCGGATGTGCCGCAGATCTTTGTCGATCGCGGCAATGCGCTCATAGCTGTTGGCCCAGTCATAGGCCCAGTAGCCATGCACCCAGACGTCATCGTCGGGGGCCCAGCGTTGCGGCCGATCCCCTTCGTAGGTGAACCCCGCCGCCAGTTGCCCGAGTTGTGTGCCGTGGCCATCGTCGCTGCCCTTGCCCTCGGGAAAACCGGCAATGTGGACGAACGGTTCCGGCGCACCGGTATTGGGCCAGCGTGCCAGCGTCATGGGCTGGCCGTTGAAGAACAACTCCACGTGGGCCGGCAGCAGGGGCCGCGAGAAGCCGCGGGAGCGCATGCGACTCAACCCTTCAACGCCCAGCTTCCTCAGGTCGAGTTGCATCACGTTGCCCTGGGCCCGAGGGTCCAGCCGCGCCAACACGGCGCTGTCGCCCACCGGCGCAAAGCCGGTCACAACCCGTCCGCCGAGCAGACGCACGGTCTCATCCGGCACGGCCCGCAGCGTCACCGGGGCGCCGGCAAGTCCGGAGTCCTGCGACGTCAACTGCAACGTCTCCGACATGATGTAGTCGCCGCCACACAACCAGATCGTGCTGCCGGCACGTTCCTCCGGCGACAGCGCCCGCAGGGCGGCACGTGCCTGCATCAGCGTCGCCAGGGGCTTGCCCCTGGTACCCGGATGGGTATCGGTTCCACTTGTGGAGACGTAGATATTGCTGGACACGGAGCCCCTCCTGCGGTTTGATGGAAATTGAGCCCGAACGTGAAGCCTATCTGTAGGTCGTGCGCAGGTGCTGTACCGCAAGTGCCGCGTGCAGTTCGGTGGCAGTTGGTGCGGCGCCCTTGCAGGTGAAGACCACGCTCCTCTCCTCTCCCGGCAACAGGGCAAAGCAGTTGTCATCAAACTCTCCCCGCACACCTGCCGCATTCAGGCTCAGGTAGAACGCCGGTGCGTCCGTCCGCAGCCCTACCGCAAACCGCCCGGCGGACAAGGGCGCAACCGTCACCTGCACCTGTGCTTCCGGGAGGGCGCACGATTTCCAGGTGGCAAAGGCATGCTCGTTGCGGAAGTGCACGTCACCGACGTGCATGTCGAGAATGGCAAAAACGGCCGTGGGCTCGGGGGCCAGGTCGGCGACGGCATAACGGCCCAGCAGCAGGGCGCCATGGGCCGGGCCAGCGCCGGAAAATTCCAGTCGTTGCGTTTCGTTGCCGGCAAAATCGACGACGCGCAAAGTGGCCTGCAGCGCCACGGCCTCGGCGTGGTCGTTGGTCACCCATACCTCCAGCATGCCATCCCGGGTCTGGAAAGCCGAGAGGATGGTCGGCGCGTAGAAGCGCCGGGCCATGTAGTGCAGCAACTTCCACTTGCCCCCGGATTCCAGGGAGGACCACGAACATACGGGCCACAGATCGTTGAGTTGCCAGTAGAGAGTACCCATGCAACCGGGGCGCAGATGTCGCCAGTGCTCCACCGCTGTCTTGATGGCCAGGCCCTGCTGTACCTGACTCAGGTAGACGAAATTCTCAAAGCCATCCGGCATGCGGAAGTAACGGGTGAACATCTCGGTGATCTTGGAGTTGCCCCCGACGTTGCGCTGGTGGTGCTCCATGACCGGTGCCGTGACGTTGAACTGATCCTCGGGCGCATAACTGCGGATGGTCTCCATGGAGGGGAACGACTGGTAGCCGAATTCCGAGCAGAATCGGGGCGTCACATCGTAGTAGGCATCGAAGGATTTTCCTGAGTGCCAGACCTGCCAGTAGTGCATGTCGCCGCGGCTGTCGTCATGCCAGTTGTCCGAATAGTCGCCGCGACCACCGCAGGGTGACGATGGCCAGAAGGTGCGTGTCGGATCACACTCGTCGACGACACGACCCAGCACACCCTCGGTCAGCCGGTCGTAATCGACAAGGTATCGATCACGATTGGCCCTCGATACTTCGAACCAGCTCAGGGCTCCCAGATCCTCGTTGTTACCGCACCACAGGGCGATGCAGGCGTGATCCCGCAGACGCTTGACCTGGTAGCGGGCCTCCTCTTCGACACTGGCCAGAAATCCGCGTGTCGCCGGGTACGCAGAACAGGAGAACATAAAGTCCTGCCACACCATGAGGCCCTTTTCGTCACACAGGTCGTAGAAGTCTTCTGACTCGTACTGCCCCCCGCCCCAGACGCGAACCATGTTCATGTGGGCCCCTGCGGCGCTGCTCAACAGATCATCGAGTACCGCCCTTGTCTGCCGGCCAGGCATCGCGTCACAGGGAATCCAGTTGGCTCCCTTGGCGAAGATATCAAGGCCATTGACGCGAAACTTGAAGCCCAGTCCGATGTCATCATCCTCGACGACGAGCTGCAACCGCCGCAGCCCCAGTCTCTTGGTCGCCCTGTCACCGGCGATCTGCACCGACAGTTCGTACAGGGGCTGCTCACCGTGACCGTTGGGCCACCACAGTGCGGGCTGATGCACGGTCACCGTTTCGGTGAACACATTGCTCCCCGCCACAAGTTCCACGTCCCGTTGCACGCTCTGCCCATCGAACTCGAGCAGCAGCTGGGCCCCGCCCGGTGTGGCTGCATCGACCTCGACACAGATCTCCACGTGGCAGATGTCAGCCGCGTGCCGCTGTGTCGTGTATACATGCTCGATCCGGCCCGGCGATGTGGTGCCGATATAGACGTCCCCGTAGATGCCCGCCACCATCAGGCAACACCCCCAGTCCCATCCCGCATGGCACTGCACCTTGCGCACGAGATTTCGATGCGGTGACTGGATCGGATAGTCGGATCCGGGGATCTCGTAGGGCATCTGCTCGGCGCGCTCGCGGGCCACGTGCTCGGCGGAGCGCACCCGTACCTCAATCTCGTTGCTGCCGACGCGCAACTGTTCCCTGACGCTGTAGCGGCGCCGGGCAAACATGTTGTCACTCTGGCCCACCTGCAGGCCGTTGATCAACACTGTAGCCACCGTGTCGATGCTGTCAAAGTGCAAGTACACCGAGGCAGCTGTCAGGATGTCCGCAGCCACGTCAAAGGAACGGGAAAAGACCCAGTCCGCACCGTTCAGAGGCTGCAGACCCAGCTCATTGCTGCCCCAGTAGGGGTCGTCAATCTTCCCCGCCGCCAGCAGGGCGCTGTGGGTATCGCCTGGGATCGCCATGACGATGTCCTGCCCGGCTCCCCTGAGCCGCCACGTGCCACTCAGATCCATACGCTGCATAACGCTCCTCCCATGTTTTGTACATCAATCAGGTCCTGCTGGCGAATATACGCCCCGGGTCAGGCAGATTCGGTGGGCGAACCCGGGCTCCTTGACCAATTCGTGGTCACGCCGCTACTCTGTATGCCACGATGACTGAAACGGAAGAAGAGGCCGCTGAGGAGCAGCCGACAGCGCTGCTGATCGCCCCGGGCGGCACGGCCAAGACAGAGCGTGTCCTGGGCAGATTCCTCAAGATGCTGCTGGAGTACCGCTACGGCCTTGAGGTCCTCGAGGTGGCTGACGTGCGCCACGTTGTCAGGATCCTGAAGGAACACAAGAGCCTGCATTCGGTGTACCTGATTCAGGGGTCACCCGTCAGCACCAACAGCACGGTGCCCATCCTGTCGGGCAAGGGAACATTGCCGCTGTTCCTCATCCAGCCCGAACGGATCGCTGCGGAACAACGGCTGCAGTGTGCGGCTCTCGAAGGCGTACACGTCTGTTCCTGGGAGGCTGCCTTTGCCAGCGGCGACAGTTGTCTGGCGCAGACGATTGCCCTTGGACTGGCCGGCCACCTGACTGAATCGGACGCGGATCCCGAGGAGCAAGTTCGCCAGCGTCTGCAGAAGCTCGGCAGCCTGCCGAGCCTGCCGACGGTTCTGGGGCGTTTGCTGAAGCTCGTCAAGGATCCCAAGTCGACGATGGCAGATCTTGAGGTCCTGCTCAGTTCAGAACCGGCCATCGTCCTCAAGATCCAGCAGGTGGCCAGCTCTGCTGCCGTTGCCGGGGCCTCCGCGCAGGGAGTCGGCAGTCTCAAGGACGCCATCACCCGGCTGGGCAATCGCAAGGTCGGCGCCATCGCCCAGCAGATCGCCCTGATCAACTCGATGGTTCGGCCCGACGACAGCGCCTTCGACCTGCGCAAGTACTGGGGCCATTCGCTTGGCTGTGCCATCGTCGCCGACCGCATCCACAACAGCAAATTCGTGCAACTGGCCGAAAAGGTGCCCTCCAGTGACTACTGGATTGCCGCGCTGCTCCATGACTGCGGCAAGGCGGTGCAGGGCTTCTTCTTCTACGAGTGGTTCGAGCGCATCACCGAAACCATGGAGGACGACGAGTGCTCGTTCTACGAAGCGGAAATCAAGCTGGGCAAGGGCATGGTCACTCATGACCGAATCAGCGAGATGGTGCTGCAGAAAGCCGGGATGCCGGAGGACCTTGTGGAGGCCGTCGGCCTGCATCACGATCCCGGGGACAACCCGTCGCCGCTGGTCGCTCTGATCCACGTTGCCAATGGCGTGTGCAGCGAGATCGGCTTCGGCTACGACGACGCCAGCACCGTCAAGTACAGCCGTCCCGCGCTCAAAGCGCTGGGGCTGAAGCGGGACAGCATCCGTGAAATGGTCGATGCCTTGCGTGATCCGGCAACCAAAGAGATCATGGACGTCATCAGTCAGTGTCTGGGAGACTGACGCGTGGCCGCTCCTGCCCCAGCACCGCCCCGGGCTCAGAGCCCGAACGATACGCTGCATCCAATCCATACAGCGCCAGGGGAATCGCTTCGAACCAGATGCGGTATTCGGTGATGGAGCCGAAGACCATGTTGCCTGCAAACACCATACCCGCCATGGCGCGCATGTGATTCACCGCCCGGTGGTTTGCGGGCAGCAGGAAGAGGGCGACGAAGGTGCCGGCGTTGATGAAGCAGGAAAGCGGCTCGAAGAGACTGCCCAGGTTGTTGGAAAACAGATCCCACGAGTACATCATCGTTGCCCCAACAGCGCTGTTGGCGGAGACCAGATCGGTACCCACCTTGGCAACCATGGCGCCCGCAGCACCGGCGGCGACCAGGCGCAAGCGGGCACGTATGTCGCCATCGATGATCAGTGGCGCCAGACACAACACACCCGCCGATTCTTTGAAAGCCACTGCAATCGGGATCAGCACCACCGCCCACCCCAGTTGCCGGCGGTGGTAGAGGCAGATCCAGGCTGAGAAAAAAAACAGCGCCGGCATATCCCACGGGTAGACACGAATGCCGATGCCTGGCATATAACCGAAGGCAACGGCGGCGAAGGTGCCGAACAGAAACAGCAGGCTGCGGCGACCGAAGGTGGCGACGAAGCAGATATTGGTGGCAGCAAACCACAGTGCCACCCACAGCCCGACACCACGCGCGAGGGATCCCAGCGGGTGGTCCAGCTTGTTTGGCAGAGCCGGCAGGTGCGTGGACAGGTCCACGACCCAGCGTGCCGGGTTGATCGACAACACCCGCGAACGCCAGGCCTGCCACAGTTCGCCCTGACCCAACTCGTCGAGACCGGAAAATGCCATGCCCGTATGCGGGTGGAAGTGTGCCGTCATCTGCACTTCGAAATACAGCGACACCGTCAGACCCAGCACCAGCCACAACGGTACAAGCCACCGCAGCAGGATACGGGAACGTCTGCTTGCGGCACGACCGTCGGCGGCGTTGTCGTTGCCAAGGCCAAACATGGCTGCACTCTTGGTAGATGTGATTCTGGCGATTGACGCTCGGGCGACACAGACGATAGGCCAGGTTGGAGCCCTCGGCGAGCCCCGCGGACCGTGGGTGGCTCTGCCGGACTTCAGCGCCTGGGCTGGAAGCGCCTGAGATGAAAGTTCCTGAGCTGAAAGATCATGGCGACAGACAACCCGAGCACACCGACGGGCCAGAAGGGACCACCGGTGCCACTGACACGGACTGCATCAACCGCCAGGCCGAGCAGGGGCGCGGCGATGACCGTCGTCAGGCGACGGGCCTGACTCTCGATGGACAGCAAAGTGGCGCCCTGAGCTTCGGTGCCATGGGTGTCGAAGCGGCCAAGTTGCACCGGTCGCCAGATATTGTGCAAAGTGTCCAGGGCGACGAAGGCGACAATGATGGCCACCTCGAATCGCCAGAAGGCTGCCACTGCCAGACCGGCGAAGAGGATCCCGTCGGCGAGCCACAGCAGATGCGCCGCACGATCCTCGTCGCCCGCCGCCTCGACCACACGATGCGCCTGACGGCTGGCCGTGCCAGCCAGCAGGTGCAGAATCAGATAGAGTGGGCCGATGAGCAGGGTGCTCTGCTGGATCTGGCTCATGCCACGTGTCTGGCTCCAGTGCGCCGCCGCGGCGATGGCCGCCGCCTGCAACACCGGCTGCAGATAGTCCTTGGTCGCCTCGTATACTCCCTGAAAACCCATGGATTCGACGATCAGCCGTCGCAGCCCGGCGACGGCAAAGGCCTGACGGAAGCCGGCGCGCAGGTGAGCCACCAGTTCTCGCGGGGTATGCGTCGCTGGTTTGTTGCCATCCAGGTCGGCGGGATACCCGAGGAAATTGATGATCCCCAGCAGGTAGGGTATCACAGACAGGTAGAAGACGTAGACGTATGAGTCGGACAGATAGACGAAAACTGCCGCGAAGGTCACGGACAGGGCTGAGCCGTACTTGCTCCAGGATCGTGTGTAGCCATACACACGGGTACGCTCACCGGCGCGCCCCTGTTGCTGCAGCCAGCTGAAAATCATGGCTTTGTGTGTGCCCGTGCGAAATGCCTCACCCACGGCAAACAGCAGCATGGCGCCGAAGAACATGCTCAGATCACGAGCCAGCCCGAAGATCAGGAAACTGGTGATGTAGGCACCAAAGGAGAGAATCATGGCCCGACGCCGGCCCCACAGATCGGCCATGGCGCCGGAGGGGATCTCGAGCAGATTGATCGCCAGCTCGCGGAAGGAGATGAGCAGACCAATGGTGAAGTAATCGAGACCCCTGTCCAGGAAGACGAGCAGCAGGAAGGGCTCGAAGTAGCGCTGATTCTTCAGGAAGCCGTAAAGGCTGAACTGCCGTAGCATGGACT
>JAQCJA010000187.1 GCA_027593305.1 bacterium | reverse complement strand
AGCTTGAGACCCTCCTGCTTCTCCATCATCTGGAAACCGCGTTCCCACTCACCCAGCGTCAGCTGGTGTGAAATCAGCTTCTCGTTGTCTATCACGCCGCTGGCCATCAGCTTGAGAGAACGTTCCCAGGCGGTGCGTCGCTGGCCGATCCCGCCGCTGACAACCAGTTCCTTGTAGGCAATCTTTTCGAAGTCCACTTCCACACGTTTTCCGGGCAGCCCCATCAGCGAGACTTTGCCGCGCTTGCGCACGCCCTCGAGGGCCAGATCAATCGCCGGCGCCGCGCCGGCGCACTCGATGACGACGTCCGCTCCGTACCCCCCTGTCAACTCCTGCAATCGTTGCACGGCATCGATGGTCTGCACGTCGATGGTATGACCGATACCGAGCTCCCGCTGGGCAAAGGCGAGTCGCTCCCGATCGCGAGACGTGCCGCACAGCACCACCGTGCCCCCTTCGGCCATGGCGACAAGTGCCGCAAACAAGCCGACGGGCCCGGGACCGATGATGGCGACCACGTCGCCGGCAGTGACCCCGCACTGCTCGATGACAGAATGCACGCAACAGGCAAGCAGTTCGGTGACAGCACCAGCCTCGAAGGTGACCGTATCGGGAAGCTTGTGCACGAAGGTGGCATTCACATACGGCGCAAAGCAGCCATCGTGGTAATAGCCCATGACCTGGCGTGTCGGGCACATGTTGTAGTGCCCACTGAGGCAGAAATCACAATGCCCGCAGATGTAGATGCTCGGCTCCCCCGTCACCCGATCACCGACGACGATGTCATCACCCACATCAGCGCCTTTGTCGACGACGATCCCACTGAACTCATGCCCCATAACCACGGGCGTTCTGATGTTGTAGTTGATCGTATCGTGATAGATATGCAGATCGGAACCACAGATACCGGCGGCCCGGACCTCGACCTTTACCTGCCCCTGCCCCGGCGGCCGTTCATCGACGTCGCGCACCTCCACAAAGCCACTGCCACGATCGAACTTCACCACCCCACGCATATGCTGCCTTCCTACTCTGGGTCAATGCCGATAAGCTCGAGGCGATCGCCAACTACGATCTGGTCCACACCCGAGAGCGCCGTCACGCGCGAAACACGAGCGCCGATAATGTCCTCCACCTCAACGACGGCGATGCTCTGCTCGGGATCCCTATCGGTCGGTCGATCGCTCCCCGGGTAGACGGCGAAACGATAGCCCTTGTGCACGCCGTTTTCGCTGCCCACGTTGATGAACAGCTCCTGTCCAAAGGCGGACAGGATCTGGGCCATTCCGGATGAAACCTGAATGCCCTGGGGTCGGACCAGATGGGCCACTTGCTGCATGATGTCGTCCATCACAGCAATGGTCGCCTGGCCGATGGCTGTGCCGCGAAATTCCTCCGAGCCATACTGCATCTGGGCCAGGTTGATGAACTGGTAGTCCTGTTCGCGGGGTTTGCCGAGCAGGTCCAGACCCAGACCACGATCGACGACCTCCTTCTGGGCCTGGGCATTGCCGATGCGATCGAGGTCGCCAGCGCGTATGAGTTGTACCTCCATCTCCGCCAAACCCTTGTACGCCTTGTAGCCACCGATGAGCGGATCACCCACGCTCAAGCGTTCCATATTGTAGTCGAGGAGCACACCGGTGAGGAGCATGTCGGCACCGAGAGAGTCTGCGATCTGCCGAAGTCTCCGATCCTCCCAACGCTTGGGATGCTTGCCCACGAGTTCCAGCACGGCTGCGTGAGGTACAATCCGCCACGCTGTGGCACGCTGCATCTCTTCCGACAACAGACGTGCCGGTTCGTTGTGCAGGTCCCAGACACCATCACGGAAGCCGGACTCGTCGTCGAATGGCAACACGGCAATCCAGGGCCGGTAGTAGGCGGCTGGATCATCCTTGATCTGGGAGCGACGCTGGCGGAATGACGCAACAGCGGAGGCGGTCGCAGCGGCCTCTGCAGCAACGCCCTGAGCGTCGCTGTTGGCCGCAGTCTGCGGTGGCTGGAGCGGCGCACATCCGACACCAACAAGGAGCAGACAGGCGACGATGGCGAGAAGCATTGGCAGGGCGCGACCGCGAAGGGGCACTGACAGCGAGCGGGCGGGAAAAGTCAGCACCATGTGGATCTCTGTCAAGCAGCCACGGGTCCGCACAGCCCGGGTGGCGGGAGGCCCAATGCGGTGGTAGATTCGGCCCTTACAGGACGCCTCAACCGGGAGAGAACGTGCCACAGCATCGGATTCTTGTTGTCGAGGATGAAGGTATCGTCGCTCTGGATATCCAGGGAAAGCTTGAGGGCATGGGCTACCTTGTGCCGCGCGTTGTGTCCTCGGGACTGGACGCGATTGCCGCCGCTACGCAGCTGAAGCCGGACCTGGTATTGATGGACATCCAGCTCGAAGGAGAGATGGATGGCATCGACGCGGCGACGAAAATACACGCCGATCTTGGGATTCCTGTGGTCTACCTGACAGCCTATTCCGACGAACGGACCCTCGAGCGTGCGAAGGCGGCGCGGCCCTTCGGGTATCTGCTTAAGCCCTTCGAGGAGCGCGAGCTCTACACCACGGTCGAAATCGCGATCTACAAACACCAGGCCGAGCGCGAGCGGCTGCGCCTGGAGGAAAGCCTGCGCCAATCGCAGAAGATGGAAGCCATCGGCCAACTCACCGCTGGCGTCGCCCACCATTTCAACCTGATGTTGCAGGGCATTGTGGGCAATCTGGATCTGGCAGCAATGGATGCACCAGTTGCGCTCCGGCCATTTCTGGATGACGCCGCCTACGACGCGGATCGCGCCGCCCGGCTCGTGCGCCAGCTCATGTTGTTCTATCGGCAGGAGCAGAGTGATCGTTCGACGATCGAACCGGCGAAGCTGGTGCAGGAAGTAACCACCATGTGCCGCAGCATCTTCCCCAGTTCGATCACGGTCGCACTCGACATCGAACCTGAGCTGCCGACGATCAGCGGCAACAGCGGACAGTTGCGGCAGTGCCTGGCCAATCTTTGTGCCAATGCTCGTGATGCCGTCAGTGTATCATTGCCGTCCGTCAGCGACAGAAAGACGATCACGTTGCGCGCCAGCCTGCTGCCCCGCGGGGTCGACGGGAATGTCCTGCCGGAGGGCAGGCTGAAGTCCGCTGCTGCACCCCTCGTTCGGATCGATGTGGTCGACGAAGGCATTGGCATGGACGAAGCCACTCGCGAGCGGATTTTCGAACCTTTCTTCACGACCAAGGAGGGTGGGGGTCCCGCCGGTCTGGGGTTGGCGGCAGCATACGGTATCGTTCGCGACCACGGCGGCTGGATCGACTGTGAGAGCGTACCGGGCCGCGGCACGACGATGTCTGTTTTTCTGCCTGCAGGAGCGGCATCCGGCGAGGCCTCCCGAGTCGCGGTAACCGAGGCCTCCGCCATGCCATCTGTTGCCGATCTGCGACCCTTTCGTGGCAGGGAGACGGTTCTGGTCATCGCCGATGGGGACCGCTTTCGCAAGATCCTGGACCTGATGCTGGAACGCAACGGGTACCAGGTTCACCTCGGTCGCGACGCTGGTGATGGTGTCAACCTGTTCCGCCACGAATTCGAGCGCCTCGATCTGGTCATCATTGCGCTGTCACAACCTGCCAAGGCCACTTCTGTAGAGGATCTGCTTGCGGAGCTGCTGCGCATTGATGCGCGTGCCCGTACGCTCGTTGTGACCGCACGACCCGAGGCGACCCCGCGCTGGGGCGCAGCCTCAGCCGTCATGCTGCAGCCTTTCAACACCTATCAACTGTTGAAGACGGTCCGGGGCATACTCGATGCGTGAACTCCGGACCCGCTAGACGCCGGCGATTCGATCGTCAAACTCAATCGTATACCGGGTGCCAGGGCGCGCTCCTCCGGGGACTTCCGCTGTCGTTACCGTCGCGTGCAGTTGCTGAGCCAGAGTGGTCACCAGCTTCAACCCCAGCGATTCCGCACGCCGCATGTCGGCGTCTGCCGGCAATCCAGTCCCGTCGTCCTCAACTACCAGTCGATGTGCAGGTCTGCCGGTGGCCGTCGCCAGGCGGCCAAAACGTACGGTCACGCGTCCCAGACCGTCCGCGAATGCATGTTTCAGGGAATTCGACACCAGTTCGTTGACGATCAGCCCGCAGGGGATCGCCTGATCGATGCCGAGGCGGATGCCCTCGTCGACTTCGACATCGATGACGATGGAGGGCGCATCGTGCAGATAGGACTGGTAGAGTGTCATGGCCAGGCTCTGCAGATAGTCACGGAAGTCAACACGAGCCAGGTCGTTGGATTGATACAGCTTCTCGTGCAGAAGCGCCATGGATTGGACACGGTTCCGACTGTCAGCAAAAAGGGCGAGGATCTCTGCATCCACTGTCTTGCTGGCCTGCAGATTCAGCAGGCTGGAGATGATCTGCAGATTGTTCCTGACCCTGTGATGAATCTCCTTGAGCAGGACCTGCTTCTCCTCGAGAGACTGTCGGATCCGCGTTTCCGCCCGCTTCCGTTCCGTGATATCTGCAGCGGTGATGATGAACCCGGCAACGGCGCCGCCGCGATCGCGGAAGGTCGCCACACTTACAACAACCGCAATCGGCTCCCCGTTGCCGGGCACCAAGGCCAGTTCACGGGCGTCCATACCCCCCGCACGGGTCAGGTCGATGACACTCCCTGCCGAGAACATGCCGCCGGAGCCTTCAGCAAACAGGTGACTCGCGGAGCGACCGATGACATCCCCGACTTCATAGCAGAGCAGGGCCAGGGCGGCGCGATTTACGCGTCGAACCGAGCCGTCCGCATGGGTAACAATCAGTACATCGCGCATGTTGTCGAGGATGTTGTCGAGGAAATCTACGGAGACCGTCGTGGTCGCCAGTTCCCTGCTCATGCGATTGAAACTGTGCGCCAGTTCTCCTATCTCATCATGCGACAGAACTGGCACGCTCTGGCCAAGGTCGCCTGCGGCGATGCGCTCGGTTGCTGCCGCCATCTGTTGCACGGGGAGCAGGATGCGGCGCACGCAGAACAAGGTGACGCCCATGGCCAGGACGTTGATGACCGTGACGATCCACATGACCTGATTCGAGATTCGATCCGCCGTATCGAACGCCCGGTCCAGTGGCAAGCCCAGACGGATCGTTGCCAACCGCCGTTGTCCGGCCCGGTCGGCGGGACCAAGGAGCAGAAAGGCTTCACTTTCGTCGGTCCGATCAACTTCCCAGACGGGATAGGAAACATCCATCACCCGATGCCCATCGATGCTCACTTCCTCCTGCAGCGGCACCACGGCTTCGACAGCACGGCGCGAGATACCGTCGTCATAGATCTTGTCCTTCTCGAGGACGTTCGTATGCGCCAACACACGACGCTGGGGGCCGAGGATGATCGTGTACTCCGCCTCGGTGTTGGCCTGCGCTCGCCGCAACGGCGGCAACAGCAAGCTCTCGTCCCCCCGACGGAAACCCTCGACCATCTCGCTGCTCTGCGTCAGATTCGTGCCGATCGTACGCCCGCTGCGCGCTACATCCCCGATGAGGACCGACTCGGCAGCACGACGACTCAACAGCGTCATCATCACGACAGACAGCAGGAAGGTGGGCAGGAAGAGCAGGAGGATCTTGTCAGTCGTTCTCATTCAGCACCTTCGATGAGGCGACGCAACGATCTCGATACGACCGCTTCGTCAGGGCTGGTTGGAAACGATTCCAACTGCAGAGTTTCGATGGCGCCATCGGCGGCGCGGGCGGCTTCATCCACACAGGGGGAACGATCGCACACGTTGTGCCACCACGGCAGATGTGAGTGCCTCGATACCGAGACAGACGCGCCGCCACATCAAGGGGGTTGGATAGAGCCTGAGCATGGGCTCGGACAGTTGCAGAGAGACAGAGACGATTCGCCCGGTCCGGGCGAATCGTCAATCTATGTCAGTCCACGGAACACGACAACGCGATGCTCTGGGGGAAAAAACTGCCGCCGATCAGATCCCCAGTTCCTCTTCGCGGTAGTCCGACGAAGTAGACGAATCTCGTCCGAGGCCTGAGAAAAAAGCTGTCAGGGCCAGCGCCAGGGGCGCCAGAAGCAGAGCAATGACGATAGCTGCAGCTCTCATGGTGCACACTCCCGTGTGTAAGGTCTACCACCATGGGTTCAGCAAGGGTTGTACCAGCGGCACAGGCCCGAGTTCTGTCGGTGTCACCCACAGGAAACGCCGACCCATCTCAGAGGATGAATCGGCGTACGTCGTTGCAGGAGGCCGCCTGATTACCAAAGGGAGCACTTGGCCAAAGGGTGATTTTTCAGCTCATTTCAATACAGCACGTTACATGCACCAGACGTTCCAGCGCAATCTGGTAGTGACCCATGGGTGACGATCGAGTTGCTCCTCCCGCCAGTTGCGCCTCTGACTTTCGGTAGAAGCTGCACGGAAGGCTTCGACGCCCGGTGCCGTTGGCCTCGCGCCGCCGGCAAACGCTGCAGTAGAAGCCGTAGGTGACGGTGGCTCCCCAGGCAGCGCGGCCGGAGTCCGTTCCCCCGGGGACGATGGACCCTCCGCTGTGCAACACCGACCTCACCGGCTGGATCCGGATCGAGGCCTGTTCCCCTCCCCCTTGGGCCACGTAGTCGAGACCCGAGGTGGCCCGGATCGCGGTCGTCGAGCCGATTGCTCCGCCCGCGAGGAGGCCGGCCATGTAGATGCGGACGCGGTCCTGGTTCATCAGGTAGGGAAGGCCCAGACCGATGGCCGAGCCGAGGAAGCCGCCGAGATTGATCACAGAAACCCGCTTCCTGCTCATGTCTTGGACCGACGTGGCCGAACTCGCGGCGGTCAGGGCCGCTCCGCTGGCCAGCATCGACAGCGCCACGTAGGGCCTCGGTTCATCCAGCTCCGATGCCCCCGCTCCCATCAGGCCCCAGGCAGCGCCGCCTCGATGACGTGGTCGCCAGGGCCGACTCGCAGCCGCAGGGGGGCCCTCCCCTCCAGGAGTCCGTCGAGCAGCACCCTGGCGCCCTTGGGCGTGGACGAGATGTGGACGAAGGACTCTGCCAGCGATGTCCGCCCGCCCGTTCCCAGCAGCCTCTGCGCCGCCGTGCGCACTGGGATGCGCAGACCGCGGAGCTCCCCGGTGAACTCCACCGTCTCGCTGCCCTCCTCGAGTTCCCGGACGGCATCGACGAGGCCCAGCTCCACGATGTACAGATCGCCGAGGCAGGCGATGCGTCCGACGACGGCCTTGTTGGCGCCGGCCTCACGCGCCGCGGACGCGGCCGCCTCGGCGCCATTGCCGCACGCACCCAGGCCCCGGACAACGATCAGGCTCTCCGCCTGAGCCACCTCCGGCTGCACCAGCTCGCTGAGGTACTGCAGCCCGGAAGCGGGCAGATCCTGTCCGACGAGGCGGCACACGAGGATCCTGGTCCTCTGCCCCAGAGAGGGGGTGGGTCCCGGTTCCTGCGCCGCCACGGTCGCACTCAGCCACAGCCCAAGCGCGAGGGACAGTACCCCCGTAGAGCCTGGTGCCCTCGGACAAGGCTCATCAAGGCGAGTCTGGTCGATGCAATTACCTCAAGCTCGTATTTAGCATTGCCTTGTGTAACACGAGCCAGGTCTTCTGCGGCACGAGGCAGCCGCAGTCAAACCCGCCGGGAACACCCGCTGACACCCAGCATCAACGTCGCGCATCGAGCCTGCCCGGCATAGCCCGCTGTAGGCCGATGCCGAGATACAACCCGAGCCCCGCTGCGTCAGCCCCTTGCGTCCGGATGGACCCGAGGGCCCCTTCGATGATCACGCGACTTCGGGGTGTATTGCGCAGCGATGCTCCCACGACGCCGAAGAGATAGGTCACCTCTGGCGCTCCGGGGCTTTGCGCCCAGGCTCCCTTGGCTCCGGCGTAGAGCGTGCAGCCCTTTGAGCGCATGGGCCAGCCGAACAGGAGACCCAGGTCGCCACCAGCACTTGTGTGCTTTGGGCCGAGATTCCCGTCCCGGACGTTACCGGCACCGAAGCCTGCATCGAGACGCCCGAACTCGGAGAACGCGAAACGCAAGACCAGCTTGCCGCTGACAACATCAAGTCCGCCGACGCCCTGAACATCGGCGCCCACATCGACCACCTCGGAC
>JAQCJA010000186.1 GCA_027593305.1 bacterium | reverse complement strand
GCGGGCCATTGAGCAGGCCCACCAGAAACAGCCCTGCCAGTGACTGCAGGCGCAGCAGGGCGCCCAACGCTCGTTTGATTACAGCCACACCCCGCGCCGGCATCGACGCCAACGGCAGACGTCGATGCAGCAGGCCCAGCACGGCGCCCAGCATGATGATGCCGCCCACGGCGATAGACAGGCCCTGCTGCCAGCCGGCCAGTTGCAGCACCCCACCCAGCAGGCCAAAGAGCCCGCCCAGCAGGACGTAGGTAACCATGCGGCCGCTGTTGTAGAGCAAACGCCCGCCGATGAACCTGAGGCCCCCCCTGTCCCCTCCTGCCAGGGCCAGCGCCAGCGGGCCACACATGCCGACGCAATGCAGGCTGCCACCCAGGCCGACGACGACCGCCGTCCACAGTTCCATCAGGGTCCGACCTGCTGTGCCATCAGGTTCCGACCTGCAGGTCGCGCTCGCTGTAGTACTGTTCGCCGCCGGCGCGCCATTCGATACGCACCTGCCAGCGACCGGTGGCCAGCTCGGCGAGCGGGATTCGCTGGTCGCCGAACCCATCCAGCGCAATCGTGTAGTGCCGATCCAGAGACGCATTGTCCGGCCGGTACAGATGCACCTGGCCCTGCGGTGCGTCGGCGAAATGACCTGGCGGGAAGCGCAGAACCAGGTCGCCGTCCTCGTGACGAAAGCTCCAGGCCACGCCGGCGGGCAACGCCTGGGATCGCGCGCGCCCTTCGATATGCTGCTGATAATCGATCTCCCGCTGGTAGTAGTCGGCACTCACCAGATCGGTTCGCTGCGAAACGGCGATGGCGACCATCGTCAACGTGAGTCCGGCGAAGATCAGGTAGGCAGCCGTCACACCCCACGCCCAGGATCGGCCGCCACCGTGTGCTGCTGGTGTCGTATCGTTCATCGCGTACCTACGTCATGGGGTGCGAGAAAACTGGATTCGAGCCGGTGAACGAGTGTTGCGCCGGACCACAACGAGAACACAATGTCGTTGCGCCCCGGCTGCAGCAGCTTGCCCGGCAGGGCCACGTAGAACCGCCCCTCGACAATGCCCTGCGGCGCAACCGGGCCCAGTGTCCCCAGGTAGGTCAACTCACCCTCGGCGGGAGACTCCAGGCGCAGTTCGATGGGCAGGGTCGAGAATGTCTTGTTGATGATCTTGACCGAGTAGAAATTGGACAGGCGTCCGTCGGGCAGTTCGTTGTAGAGCCGCCCCGGTTCGCGCAGAATCACTGCCTGCACTTCGTCACGGGTGCCAAAGAGCGACACGGCGGTGATCAGAAGCACGAGCAGAACGCCGGCATAGCCAAGGGTCCGTGGCGTGACCAGGCGCCGGTGTCCACCTTCGATGCTGCGGAACGAAGAATATCGAATCAGGCCTTTCGGGCGGTCGACGCGATCCATGACTTCATCACATGCATCGATGCAGGCGGTGCAGTTGACACACTCCATCTGGATGCCATTGCGGATGTCGATCCCGGTGGGGCAGACCTGGACACACTGTCGGCATTCCACACAGTCGCCCAGGCCCTCGACCTCCTTGCCTGCCTTGCGTGCCTTGCCCCGGGGTTCGCCACGTTGGAAGTCGTACGTGACGGCGATGGTGTCCTGATTGACCATCACCGATTGCCAGCGACCGTACGGACAGACGATGATGCACGCCTGCTCACGGAAACGCGCGAAGACCCCGTAGAACAGCAGGCTGAAGACCGTGATGGAACCAAGCCCGGCCAGATGCTGCGACGGTGGATCGGTGACGATCACCCACAGTTCATCGATGCCGATGATGTAGGCAAGGAAAGTGTTGGCAATAAGGAACGACAGACCCGCATAGATGCCATGTTTGAGCCCCTTGCGCATCATCTTGTCCGCCGTCCAGGGCGCCTTGTCGAGACGCCGCTGCTGCACCGCGTCGCCCTCGATGAAGTATTCGATCTTGCGGAAGACCATCTCGAGGAAGATGGTCTGGGGACAGGCCCAGCCACACCACAGCCGACCGAAGATCGCCGTGAACAGCACGATGAACACGACAAAAGTCAGCGTTACCAGCAGGAACAGATGGAAATCCTGGGGCCAGAACGGGACACCAAAGAGCACGAACTTGCGCTCGATGATATTGAGCAGGAGCAATGGATGACCGTTGATGGTGACAAAGGGGCCACCGAAGAGAATCACCAGCAGCACCCAACTGACGAGGACCCGCGCCCGATGATACGCACCACGCGGCTTGCGCGGATGGATCTTCAGGCGCTTCCCGTCGGGCGTGACGTTGCCCAGATGATCACGGAAGTTCTCCTCGTAGGCGGAGCGCTCCCGCGTGCTGGTTTGTGCCATCGCGGGCGAACCCTTCAGGTGCTTTCGCGGTCGATGCGCAGTACTTCACCGACAAGCAGGGCCGAGCCAGCGCAGAGCACGGCGAGGATCCCAAGCAACAGATCCTGTCCGATCACGCCTTTGATGGCGGAGCGTGGCACGCGGTAGCCGGCGTCCGCCATCTCCGTGAGAAACTCCTGGTGCGGCGTTGGTCCCACACTGGACAAGTGGTAGTAGAGCAGGTAGACGACGGCGAAAACGATGGTGAAGTAGAACCCGTTCAGCCACCATTGCGGCAGATCGTTGTCGAGTTCCTGGATGCCATCGTACTCGTGCCCGTGGATGATCTGGCCCTGTTGTGCTTCACTCATGACAACTTGCCTCCATTCTCGTGCGGCGCCGCCGATTCCCCTTCCTGATCCAGCGGCATGCGGGCCAGCCGCTGCAGCCGGTCACCGTCGGCCATTACGTACCAGGCCGTCAGCCCCACGAAGAAGCAGAAAAAGATCAGCAGCGAAATGATCGGATAGATCTCGATCCCTTCGATCGAACGTAGTACTTCCTTATACATGATGTCTGTATCCTGGCGGTGTGGGCACTTGTGCTACCACGTCTGGGCTTCACACAGCGACGCACGAGTGGAATCGGCTGCCTTCGGCTTTGCCGGATTGGAGCCCTGCTGCGAGATGAGATAGCTGGCTACCTGCTGCAGTTGCTCTTCGGTGAGCGACTTGCCGCTGCCGTAGGGCAACATGCCCTTCTGCTGGAAGCCGCTCTTGATGTTGCTCATGATCTCGGCCACCGTGCAACCGTGCAGCCAGTAGTTGTCTGTCAGATTCGGCCCCACCTGGCCACCGAGATCGTTTCGATGGCAGGTGTAGCACAGGTTTCGCTGTGATTGGTAGATCGCTTTCCCGGCGGCAAGATCCATGTCTTCCACCAGCAACTGGGCACCCTCAAAGCCCGTGCCCTGTTCGATCTTCGTCATCAATGCTTCGAGTTCGGCCATGTACTCGGCGTCGCCGCGAATGTCGGTGCCGAGTCGCTGCAGGTAACCGATGAGGGCGATGATCTGCTTGTCTGCCGGCACGACCATGCCACTCTCCGACAGGTTCGCTGCAATGGTCTGCGCCTGGGCCTTCAGGTCGGCGGCGGCCTGCATCTCGTAGCCATCCTCGTACGGTACGCCGAGCGTGCGCATGGCCGCGATCTTGGCCCCGATCAGGGAGTCGTCGAGCTGTTTCTCGAACAACCAGGGATAGGCGGGCATGATCGAACCAGGAGACGTCGCCTGCGGATCCTGCATGTGCAGCGCGTGCCACGAGTCCGGGTACTTGCCGCCGATGCGATGCAGATCCGGGCCGGTACGTTTGGAGCCCCAGAGAAAGGGATGATCATAGACGAACTCGCCCGCCTTGGAATAGTCTCCGTAGCGTTCCACTTCCGAACGGAAGGGACGGATCATCTGCGAATGGCAGCCGACGCAGCCTTCAGCGATGTAGACATCCCGTCCTTCCAGCTCCAACGGTGTGTACGGCTTGACGGCGGCGATGGTCGGAATGTTGGACTCGATGAGAGCTGTCGGCACGTACTCGATGATGCCACCGATGAGCACCGCCACCAGCGTCAGCAGGGCGAACTGCGTCGGTCGGCCTTCCAGCCAGCGGTGCAAGTTGGTCTCTCGGTGCAGGCGCTCCTCCGGCAGCGGCGCGTGCGGACCTCTTCGCTGGCCAGCAGACTGCCCTGCCGGGCGGTGGCCCACAGATTGATCACGGCCAGCAACGCGCCGGTGAGATACAACCCGCCGCCGACAGACCGCAGCGCGTACATCGGCATGATCTGGGTCACGGTCTCGAGGAAATTCGGATACCGCAGCAGGCCGTCGGCAGTGAACTCTTTCCACATCAGGCTCTGCGTGATCCCGCCGAAATACATGGACAGGACGTAGAACATGATCCCGAGCGTTGCCGCCCAGAAATGCACGTTCGCCAGCTTCACCGAATACAGCCCCGTACGGTAGATGCGCGGGATGATGTAGTAGAGCATGGCGAAGCTGAGACCACCGTTCCACGCCAGCGCACCCATGTGCACATGGCCAATCGTGTAGTCGGTGTAGTGTGTGAGGGCGTTGACGTTCTTCAACGCCATCATCGGCCCCTCGAAGGTGGACATGCCATAAGCCGTCACGCCGACGACGAGGAACTTGAGCACCGGACTTTTGCGCACCGTGTCCCAGGCGCCGCGCAGGGTCAGCAATCCGTTGATCATGCCGCCCCACGAGGGGGCGATGAGCATGACGGAGAAGACCACACCAAGTGACTGGGCCCAGTCGGGCAGAGCCGTGTAGAGCAGATGATGCGGCCCGGCCCATATGTAGAGGAACACCAGGGCCCAGAAGTGGATGATCGACAGGCGGTAGGAGAATACCGGCCGGTTCGCCGCCTTCGGAATGAGGTAGTACATGATGCCGAGAAACGGCGTGGTGAGGAAGAAGGCGACGGCGTTGTGCCCATACCACCACTGCACCAGCGCATCCTGCACGCCGGCGTACAACGAGTAACTCTTGAACAGGCTGACGGGGAGTTCGAAGGAGTTGACAATGTGCAGCACGGCAACGGTGATGAACGTCGCCAGGTAGAACCAGATCGCCACGTACATGTGGCGCACACGTCGCGTATAGATCGTGCCCAGCATGTTGGCACCGAAGACGACCCAGACCAGCGCGATGGCGATGTCGATGGGCCATTCGAGCTCCGCGTACTCCTTGCTCGTGGTGATGCCCTGCGTGAGGGTCAGCGCGGCTGCGACAATGATCGCCTGCCAGCCCCAGAAGTGGACCTTGCTCAACGCCTGGTTCCACATGGGCGTCTTGCACAGGCGTGGCAGAGAGTAATAGATGCCGAAGAATATGGCGTTGCCGGCAAAGGCAAAGATCACTGCATTGGTATGCAATGGCCGCAGTCTGCCATAGGACAACTCCGGGACGAATCCGAGGAAGTCGGGATAGACAAGCTTGAGGGCAACGATGAGGCCCACCAGGAAGCCGACAATGCCCCAGACGATGGTGGCGACACCGAAGTCGCGCACCGTACGATTGTCGTAGTGAAATACTTCCGGTGGCTGCATCGAGACGCTGGTACTTGGCACATCGTTGGTCACGGGGATTCCTCCTCACCTGAATCACTTTGGAGTGCGGTATGTTCGTCGAAGAGCATGCGCATGGCGGGGGTGCATGTGTCGCGGTATTGGTTGGTTCGCAGGGCCCACAGAAACGCGACGAGAAACACGAGGGCAACGGCGAGGCTGAAGCCAATGAGCATGTAGAGTGCGCTCATCGTGCAATCCCCGTCCACCGCGCCGCCAGACGCGTGGCGAGTGTCGTGAAGGCGATGACGCTGACTGAGCTGACGGGCATGAGCAGAGCGCTCACCAGTGGTGACAAGGCCCCGCTCACGGCATAGCTGAGGCCGATCAGATTGTACAGCAGGGACAGTGCGAAACTGCTGGCGACAATGAGCAGGCAGACCCGGGCGAAATGCAGCAAGACGGGCAGATGCGCCAGGCGATCGGCCTGCAGTATGCCGTCACACGCCGGCGAAAAAGCGGCGACGTCATCGCTGACGGTCAGGCCGACACTGCTCTGTTTCAGCGCCCCGGCATCGTTGAGACCATCTCCGACCATAAGCACTCGTTGCCTTCGTTCCAGGTCCTCAACAAAATGCAGTTTCGCTTGTGGTGACTGGGCAAAGCGCATCCGCTCGTCGGCACCAAACAGCGGCAGCAAGCGGCTGCGCTCGCGATCATTGTCCCCGGAGAGCAGGTAGAGGGGCAGGCGCAACTGCGCCAGGGATTCACACACGCCCTTGCGATGGCTGTTGCCGAGATGGAAGGTGCCGCGACATCTGTTGCCCATGGCGACGTACACGGCCGTTTCTGCATGGACCACCTCGGCTGACACGTCGACGACACCCTGACGTTCCAGCCACGCCCGGGAACCGGCGCAGACGGTGACACCGTCGATTCGGGCGCACAGACCAAAGCCCGGCACTTCGTCATAGTCGGCTACCGGGTGCGACGGCGCAGCGGCGGGCAGGCTCGCGCAGATCCTGCGGCTGAGAGGATGGACCGAATGGGTCAGCAGCGACGCCAGCCGCTGGCCCTCTGCAGGTGTCAGGGGCACACCGTCAAACACGACATCGCTGTCGCCTGGGGCCGTGAGTGTGCCGGTCTTGTCAAAGACGATGGCAGAGATACGCGCCAGGCGCTCCACGACGGCGCCGTCGCGCAGAAACAGTCCGGCGCGCGCCAGCAGGTTGAGCGCCGTGCCTGTGGTGAATGGCGTTGACAGGGCCAGCGCGCAGGGGCAGGCTACGATGAGAACGGACGTGACGGCATGGCGGCGAGGGATGGATCCACGTGCAGCCAGTAGGCGGCAGTCGCCGCGGCGATCAGCAGCACCCCCGCGGTGAACCAGCGGCTGATTCTGTTGGCCAGGCTCGACAGGTCCTCGCCTTTGGGTGTGTGGAAGGATTGCTGATTCCACAGTCGCGTCAGATAACTCTGCGATACCTCGCGTACTACATCCAGCTCGATGGCAACGCCGACGACGCGGCCGCCGGCCCAGACAATATCGCCGCGTTCAGCCTCAACAGGATCGGACTCACCCGTGACGTAGCTGAAATCGATACGGCCATGGGGTGACCGCAGTCGGCTGTCGGCTGGGATCAGTTCACCATTGCGGGCGATCAGACGCTGGCCGGGCCGCAGCGTTGCCACTGCAACTGCGCGCTCGTGTTCTCCGTCGCGCACGTTCACGGCCAGGGGAAAGTACGAGCGGTAGTCGCGTTCAAAGGACAGGCCGACGAAGCTGTTGCGCTGAAACAGTCGGCCCAGAAGCAGGAAGAACACGAAGCCGGTGAAGGAGTCCATGTACCCGGGCCCACTGGCTGTGAGAATGTCGACCATGCTGCGTCCGAAGAGCACGCAGATGCCAAGAGCAATGGGCACATCAATGGTGATCGTGCGCCGCACCAGCGCGCGCCAGGCGCCGACGAGAAAATCCGTGGCGCTGTAGAACATCACCGGCAGGGCCAGCGCCAGATTCAGCAGGGTAAACAGACCTCGCCAGGCGTCGCTCAGGTCCCCGGGGCTGGCGAAATACTCCGGCAGACTGAAGAGCATGGCGTTGCCGAAACAGAATCCGGCAACACCGATCCGACGGATCAGAGGATCACCTGCAGTACGGACTGCGGGTGCCGAGCCCAGGGTGATCTCAGGCTCGTAGCCGATCCCTGCCAGTGCCTCCACCAGCTGGCGCAGGCTCAGGGCCCGGGCATCCCAAACAAGGGCCAGTTCACGCCGGAGAAAGTCGACTTCACTGCCGCGGACCGCCGGCTGCAGTCGCTGCAGGTTCTCCAGCAGCCAGACACAGGAGACACAATGAATCTGCGGCAGGCGCAGCGTCGCCCGCGCCGTGTGACCGTCGTTGAAATCCAGCAGCTGGGCTTGCAGTTGGGGGTCGTCCAGGTAGGCAAAACGCTCGACGCCGGGCGGTGCAGCGGGCCTACGCGGTGGCGAGCCCGGGTGGGAATCGAGCAGGTAGTACTGCTGCAGACCGGATTCCTGCAGGATCTCGTAGACCGAACAGCACCCGGGGCAGCAAAACGCATGCTGGTCCGCCGAGATGCTCCGATCCGGACAGGGAAGCCCGCAGTGGTAGCAGTCGGCGGAAACCGCCGCGATGGGAGAGATGGGAGAGACCGCACTCACAACGATGCATGAGCAAGGGAAGTACCAAGTCGGGTGCGCCCGAAAGGGGGTGGCAAGCCGCGCCAGCTATACTCATAT
>JAQCJA010000185.1 GCA_027593305.1 bacterium | reverse complement strand
AGAAGAAATGAGCCCGCGACCGTCACACCGGGTCGTGTGAGTCGCGCTCGTGGGGCTCAGACGTCACACATTGTTGGCTGTGTTTCTGTAAGTCTTCTCTACAACTTGAGCCGCCGCAGCCGCAGGGCGTTGCTGATGACGGACACCGAACTGAAAGTCATGGCCGCACTGGCCAGGATCGGGCTCAACAGAATGCCGAAGAAGGGATAGAGAATCCCGGCGGCGACGGGCACGCCAAGGCTGTTGTAGGCGAAAGCAAAAAACAGATTCTGCCGGATGTTGCGCATCGTGCCGCGGCTGAGACGACGGGCGCGGGCGATGCCGCGCAGATCTCCCTGCACGAGGGTGATGCCGGCGCTCTCCATCGCCACGTCCGTGCCGGTGCCCATGGCGATACCCACATGGGCCCGCGCCAGGGCTGGAGCGTCGTTGATCCCATCACCGGCCATGGCGACGATACGGCCTTCAGCCTGCAGCCTCTCGATGACGGCGCTCTTGCCTTCGGGCAGCACATCGGCGACGACATCGTCGATGCCGAGTTCACGGGCAACGGCGCGTGCCGTCACCTCGTTGTCACCGGTGAGCATGACGATGCGCAGGCCCGCATCGTGCAGCATCCGGATCGCCTCGGGCGTGGAGTCCTTGATCGGGTCGGCGACACCGAGCAGACCGGCGAGCTGACCGTCGACAGCAACGGACACGACCGTCTGCCCCTCCTCCCGGAGCGCCACAGCTCGCTCCTGCAGGGCGGCTACATCGATTCCTTCCGCCGCGAACAGGGCCGCATTGCCAAGGGCGACCCGCCGACCATCGATCATACCCCGGACCCCCATGCCGGTGATCGATTCGAAGTCACTCGGTGACACCAGTTCCAGCTGGCGTGTGGCGGCGGCGGCGACAACCGCTGCCGCCAGAGGATGTTCACTGCCGCGTTCCAGGCTTGCTGCCAGACGCACGATCTCGTCCGCTGTCATCCCGCCGATGACTTCGACAGCGACCACTTCGGGGCGTCCCTGCGTCAGCGTGCCCGTCTTGTCGACGACCACCGTGTCGACCTTCTCCAGGATCTCGAGAGCCTCGGCATTGCGGATCAGCACACCGGCACCGGCGCCCCGGCCGGTGCCCACCATGATCGACATGGGTGTCGCCAGTCCGAGCGCACAGGGACAGGCGATGATGAGCACTGCCACGGCATTCACCAGGGCATAGGCCATGGCCGGTTCGGGCCCGACGGCTGCCCAGACAACGAAGGTGAGGACCGCTGACAGCACGACGGCGGGCACGAACCAGGCGGCGACCCGGTCGGCAACCCGCTGAATCGGTGCCCGGCTGCGCTGGGCGTCGGCGACCATCTGCACAATGCGCGACAACAGTGTGTCCGCACCAACCCGCTGCGCCTCGATCACGAGCGTGCCTGTGCCATTCACCGTGCCACCTGTGACGCCCATGCCGACGATCTTCTCCACCGGCAGTGGTTCGCCGGAGACCATCGATTCGTCCACGGAACTGTGGCCGTCGACGACATCTCCATCGACGGGGATGCTGTCGCCGGGACGCACGCGCAGGCGCATGCCGACCTGCACCTGCTCCAGCGGGATTTCTTCTTCCGTACCATCGTCGCCAAGGCGCAGTGTTGTGGGTGGTACCAGGCCAAGCAGGGCCTTCAGGGCCGAGGACGTACGGCTGCGCGCCTTCAGTTCCAGCACCTGACCGAGCTGCACCAGAGCGATGATCACCGCCGCCGCCTCGAAATAGACCGCCACGAGTCCCCCGTGGCCGCGGAATGATGCAGGGAATATGTCGGGCATCAGGGCGGCAACGACGCTGTAGCCGAAGGCTGCGCCGACACCAATCCCGATAAGGGTGAACATGTTCGGGCTGCGGTTGTATACGGACTGCCAGGCGCGCGCGAAGAAGGGCCAGCCGCCCCAGAGCACCACCGGTGTCGCCAGAGCGAATTGCAGCCACGTGTTGCCGGCATGTGACAGCCAGTTGTTGACCGGATTGCCCGGGATGTGATCCCCCATGGCCAGCACCAGCACCGGCAGGGCCAGGGCGGCACTGATCCAGAGCCGCCGGCGCATGTCGATGAGCTCGGGATCTTCCCCATCGCTCAACGTGACCACACTGGGCTCCAGGGCCATGCCGCAGTCCGGGCATGTCCCCGGGCCGATCTGTCGCACTTCGGGGTGCATGGGACAGGTGTACTCGGCGCCGGGCGGTGCCGTCTCGGCGGTGGCGGACCCGGCCAACCAGCCTGCTGGATCAGCAGCGAATTTCTTCAGGCAATTCGTGCCGCAGAAATAGTAGGTCTGCCCGGCATGCTCGTATGTGCCGGCTGCTGCTTCCGGCAGGACCGTCATGCCGCATACCGGGTCGAGGTGCCCCGCCGCAGGCTCGTCGTCGTGGCAGCAACTGCCATGGGCCGGCGCCTCCTGTTGCAGGAACTTCTCCGGCTCGGCGGCGAAAGCCGCGCGGCAACCATCACAACAGAAGTAGTACAGCGTGCCACCGTGATCGTGCCGGGGCGTCTCAGCGTCGATGGCCACGTCCATGCCGCACACAGGATCGCGGGCGGACCCACTCGTTGTCTGGCTCATCCTCTGGCTCATCGTGTCTTCCGTTGTCAAAGTGCCTTCACAGTGTCGATCTGCAGGCCCGTCAGGTCATTGCCCTCGGTAAGAACACCCGTCACCTGGACCTTCTGCCCGAAGTGCTGGCGCAGGTCCTTTGTTGGATCCGCATGCCCGTCGGGCAGCAGCAGGTAGAGCCTTCCCGTGCCGGCCACAAGAAAGCCGAATGGCATTGCCTGGTCGGCGCAGAAAGTAGCGCACTTGATGTGTTTCGGCCCACTGGATTCATGCCGCAAATAGCAGGTGATGTCGACGATCTCCCCTTCGAGAGTAACCGTCGGCGCAGCATGCACTGCGGCGTGACCATCGTGTCCTTCGGCGGCGTGTGCCGCTGCAGCGACAACGGCAACAGCAAGCAGCATGAACAGGATCCGTTTCATATCAGTCCTCGTTGTTTGGGATGTCTGGTTCATCGTTGAATTCGTGCCGGCAGGCCCAGGTTTGCCAGACGGTGTAGAACACCGGGATGACGAGCAGTGTCAGGATCGTTGATGACACAAGGCCACCCACCATTGGCGCTGCAATGCGCCGCATCACCTCGGATCCTGTGCCCTCGCCCCACATGATGGGCAACAACCCGGCCATCGTTGCCGTCACTGTCATCACCTTCGGGCGGACTCGATCCACAGCACCGATGGAAACGGCTCGATACAGGTCGCCTGGCGTGAGTCGTCCCGCCCGCTCTCGACGCATGTCGGCCCAGGCATGGTCGAGATAGAGCAGCATGATGACACCAGTTTCGGCGGCAACACCAGCGAGGGCGATGAAACCAACACCCACGGCGATACTCATGTTGTAGTCGAGCAGCGCCAGCAACCACACGCCGCCGACGAGGGCGAATGGCAACGTCAGCATGATCAGCAGGCTCTCCGTGACGCTGCGGAAGTTCATGTACAACAACAGAAAGATGATCCCCAGCGTTGCTGGGATCACCATCTTCAGACGGGCCGCAGCGCGCTGCATGTACTCGTACTGGCCGCTCCAGCTGAGGCTGTACCCGGGCGGCAGTTCGACTTCGGTGGCAACCGCTTTGCGTGCCTGCTCGACGTAGGAGCCGACGTCGACACCCTTGATGTCGACGTAGACCCACGCATTGAGCCGGGCATTCTCACTCTTGAGCCCCGCCGGTCCTTTGCGGATGTGGATGTCGGCGATCTGTTCGATGGGGATCTGTGCCCCTGTCGGCGTCGGCACCAGGACACGCCGCAGGGCCGGCAGGTTGTCGCGCAGCTCTCGACCATAGCGCAAGTTGACGGGGTAGCGCTCACGCCCTTCCACCGTTGAGGTGATGTTCATACCGCCAAGGGCGGCCGTGATCACATCCTGCACATCCCCCACGGTCAGCCCGTAGCGGGCCGCCGCCTCACGTCGTACTTCGAAGTCGAGATAGTTGCCCCCGGCGACACGTTCGGCATACACGCTGAGCGTGCCCGGCACCCGGCGGATCACTTCTTCGATTTGCTGGCCAATATTCTGCAGTGTCTGCAGATCCTCACCTGCGACCTTGATGCCAACAGGCGTCTTGATGCCGGTGGACAGCATGTCGATGCGTGTCTTGATCGGCATCGTCCAGGCATTCGTCAGCCCCGGGAACTGGATGGCGGCGTCCATCTCGTCAATCAGTCGCTCCGGAGTCATCCCATCCCGCCACTGCGACTGCGGCTTGAGCGTGATCGTCGTCTCGATCATCGACAGTGGTGCGGGATCGGTCGCTGTTTCGGCGCGCCCGATTTTGCCGAAGACATTTTCCACCTCGGGAAAAGTGCGGATGATGCGGTCCGTCTGTTGCAGCAGTTCGCGGGCTTTCGTCACCGACACACCAGGCAGGGTTGTCGGCATGTAGAGCAGATCTCCCTCATACAACGGCGGCATGAACTCGGAACCGATCTGATCCAGGGGAAACAACCCCTGGAATCGGGACAGAGTGTCGCGCGTGCCACCAGCCACGTGATCCAGTACCAGGGCTCGAAACGGCAGCAGGGATAGCACCATGACGGCCGTGCTGCTGGCGAGGACCACAGACTTGTGCCGCAGCACCCAGGCGATGGCCGGCCGGTATAGCCACAGCAGAGCCCGGTTCAACGGGTTGGTGCGCTCCGGCAGTATACGGCCGCGGACGAGAAAAGCCATCAACACTGGGACGATGGTGATCGCCAGCACGGCTGAGGCGGCCATGGCGTAGGTCTTGGTGTAGGCCAGCGGCTTGAACAGTCGTCCCTCCTGCGCCTCCAGGGTGAACACCGGCAGGAAGGAGAGGGTCACGATCAGCAGCGAGTAGAACAGGGCGGGGCCCACCTCCTTGGCGGCGTCGAGGATGATCGCACTGTGTTCCTTGCGGCCCGCATCCCGTTCGAGATGCTTGTGCGCATTCTCCACCATGACGACGGCAGCATCTACCATGACACCGATGGCGATGGCGATGCCACCCAGTGACATGATATTGGCGTTGATCCCCTGGAAGTGCATGACCAGGAACGACACGAGGATGCCCACGGGGAGTGTGAAAATGGCGACCAGCGCGGAGCGCACGTGCAGCAGGAACATGACACACACCAGAGCCACGACAATGCACTCCTCCAGCAGCTTGCCGCTGAGGTGATAGACGGCACGACGGATCAGACCCGAACGATCGTAGGCCGTGTGGATCGTCACCCCGTCGGGCAACCCCGCTTCCAGTTCCCTAAGACGTGTCTTGACCCGATCAATGACATCCAGCGCGTTCTCGCCGTAACGCATGATGACGATGCCACCGACGATCTCGCCCTCACCGTTCCATTCTGCCAGCCCACGACGCAGTTCTGGTCCCAGTTGCACCGTAGCAATGTCACGTACGTGGATCGGCGTACCATTGCCATCGAAGCCTACAGGAATGCCTTCGATGTCCTCAATCGACTGGATGTAACCCCGGCCACGGACCATGAATTCCGTCTCGCCCATCTCGAGCAGTCGCCCGCCGACGTCACTATTCGACCTCTGGATCGCAATGCGCACCTTCTGCAGGGGCACCTGGAAGGCCAGCAGGCGTACGGGATCGACGGTTACCTGGTACTGCTTGACGAAGCCGCCGATGCTGGCCACTTCGGCTACGCCGGGCACACTGGTTAGCTCATATCGCAGGTACCAGTCCTGAATCGACCGCAGATCTG
Source organism: bacterium (assembly GCA_027593305.1). GTDB lineage: Bacteria > Latescibacterota > UBA2968 > UBA8231 > UBA8231 > UBA8231. The sequence goes on along the minus strand of JAQCJA010000185.1, from coordinate 2,431 downwards.
CCAGATCATTGGCCCCCGTCGTGTCCTGCAGGACATACTCGTAAACCCAGCCGACACCAGTGGCATCGGGACCAAGCTTCGGCGTGACGCCTGCGGGCAGACGGTCGGTGACAAAGTTGAGATACTCGAGCACACGGCTGCGCGCCCAGTAGATATCGGTGCCATCATCGAAGATGATGTAGAGGAAAGACAGGCCGAAGAACGAGTAGCCACGCACGGTCTTGGCGAAGGGTACCGAGAGCATGGCGGTACTCAGGGGATAGGTGATCTGGTCTTCGACCACCTGCGGCGACTGTCCCGGGTATTCGGTGAGGATGATGACCTGCACGTCGGACAGGTCGGGAATCGCGTCGAGAGCTGTATTCTGCACCGACCACAGGCCCCCGCCGATGACGAAGAGGGTTACCATGACCGTCAGCAACTGGTTGCGCATGCAGCTTTCAATGATGCGGGTCAGCATATGTCCCGCCTTCAGTGAGGGTGCGACGAAGGCGGCAGGATCACTTCGTCGTCACGTCGGGTCATACTCGAGAGGGCCGCCTTGAGATTGCTCTCCGAGTCGATCAGGAACTGGGCGGAGGTGACGATGTGTTCTCCTTCGTGCAGACCCGAAAGGACCTCGTACCAGCCATCTGCCTCGGCGCCGATTTCCACATCACGCGGCTGAAACCGTCCCCCGGGCAGGGCGACGATGGCAACCATTCGGGTCCCCGAATGGATGACGGCCTGCGGCGGCACCGTCAGATACTCCCGGGCCGCCGAGCGCACCGTCACTGTGGCATACATCTCCGGTTTCAGCGCACGGTCGGTATTGTCGAAGTTTATTCGCAGCTTCACGGTGCGCGTCTTGGCGTCGAGATAGGGGTATATGTAACTCACGCGACCGGTGAAGGTGCGCCCCGGGAGATAGCTGAGCGTCACGTCCGCCTGCTGCCCGAGCTCCACCCAGGGCAGTTCGTATGCGTAGATGTCGGCCGTAACCCACACGCGCGATAGTTCTGCAATGCGGTAGAGATGCTGCCCCGGCGTGATAAAGGCGCCGTCAAACACCGCCTTGTGCACCACAACACCCTCCTGAGGCGAATTGATGGTGACGGTGCGCATCACGGTACGCTCCCGTTGCAGGCGCTCGATCTGGGTGCCACTCACATCCCAGTGACGGAGCCGTTGCAGCGACGCTGCGAGCAACTCCTGAGCACCGCGCAACACGTCATAGTCGGCACTCTGGTCCTGCAGGCGCTGCAGGTAGTCCAGGGCCGTGAGGTACTCTTCCTGCGCCGCAACCAGTTCGGGGCTGTAGAGTTCGAGCAGGGGCTCACCCTTGGCCACCTCCTGACCGGTGAAATCGACGAACAGCCGCTCCACCCATCCGGCGACCTTGGTGTTGACGTCCGTCATGCCCGTCTCGTCGAATTCGACGCGACCCATGGCGCGCACAGAGCGCTGCAGCGGTCGCCGCTCCACCAGCGCCGTGCGTACGCCGATGTTCTGCGCCGTCACAGGGTCGATGGAAACAGTACCCTCCGCCGAGAGTTCATCTTCGTACACCGGAATCAGGTCCATACCCATGGGTGACATCCCGGGACCATCGGTGACGTAGGACGCGTCCATGGGGGCTCGCCAGTAGGCGACATGTCGTTCACCGCCAGGCGCGGTGTCGGCCGCGTCGGCAGACGCATCTGGCACCAGATCCATGCCACACACGGGGCAGCTTCCTGGATGATCGGCGATGATGGTGGGATGCATAGGACAGCGATAGACGTCGGCTGTCAGGTCGCCGCCCGTGGCCGAATCCACACCTCCAGCCGCCTCCCACCAGCTACCCAGAGCCACACCACAGACCAGTGCCAGGACGGTAAACAGGATCGTACGTGTCATCGCTCTGTCTCCTCTGCATCCAGGCGGGTACCCACAGCCATCTCGATCTGTGCCATGATCTTCTCCGCCTCTGTCAGGTGGCGATACACGTCGATCTCGAACTCCAGCAGACTCACCTGGCTGTCAAGCAAGGTCAGGAAATCGACCTTATCCACCTGGTATCCCGCCAGCACGGCGCTCAGCGACTGCTGCGCTTGCGGAATGATCGCCGTGCGCAGCCAGCGCATGCGCTCGTCGTGCGCTTCGACCTCCAGGTATCGCTGGCGGATCTCCAGACGGATCTCCAGGGCCAGAGCCTCCTGTGCCGCCATCACCGCACGGGCGTTGAGTCGGGCTTCAGCCTCCTGCTCCTGTTCGTTGCGTTTCTTCCACAGAGGCAGACCAACGGCAACGGCGACGGAGACGAAATCGCTGCCACCGACCGCATCCGCCGTGAAGTCGCGCTGCCGATAGGCGGCGCTGACTTCGAAGTCGGGGCGGCCCTGCAGTTGGGCGACAGCCTGCGCTGCGTGCCAGCCCTCGATCTCGTGCCCAAGCGCCACCAGTGCCGGTC
>JAQCJA010000184.1 GCA_027593305.1 bacterium | reverse complement strand
TCTGCGGAACTCTGCCGGGGGCCAGTCGGGCAACAACGGCGCCGCCGCTGGCGGCACCGCTGATCCTGCCGGTGTACCATCAACGCGTGTCAGCAGGTGCTCGTATCGCGGTGCGCAATCGGGGCTGGGCGCATGCACCACCGTGGCGCCAACACGGCGGAAGGTCTGCAGCAGAGGCACGATGCGTTCTTCGGTGATCTGCCGGCCTCGAGCCAGATGGGACAGCACGTAGTGTTCACTCCACATGTCCACCAGCACGAGGGCCGCCTGCCGCGCCGGCAGTTGCCAATGCAGGCTGGACCGCATGAAATCCGTCTCCTGCATGCCCGCCCGTCTTGGCATGTGATAGTACTCGACATCGATGTTGAAAGTCCCCGTTGGGCTCATGCACCAATCCCTTCGAGCCCGGTGATGCCATCCCATTCGCGCCAGATGTCGATGTAGGCATCCTTGTCCACCGTCTCCACGTCCTTGTGTCGCAGCCGGAAGATGGCGGCGTAGCGAATCTCGGCTGAGGCGTTGGGCGCGGCGGTATGAACGAGCTGGTGGTGGGTGATGATGAGATCCCCGCTGCGGCCGGTGATCTGTAGCGGTGGGCAGGGCAGCTCAACCTGTGGCATGCCGTCGCCGAGCATTTCGTGGCCCTGCTCGCGGAACAGGTCGGCAAAGAACCGATGCGATTCAGGCCAGACTGTGAAGTTGCCCATATACGGCTGCGGTACATCAGCCAGGTAGATGACGGCCAGACCGGTGAAGCCGCGACGATAGACACCTTTCTCCATGCCGTTGGCACCACTGCCCAGACCATCCAGATGGCCTCTGGGCTCGCCGGGCGCCACGCCCGGTGCCAGCGGAAAACGCAGAGCGATCTGCCCGGAAGCGGGCGTCTGCAGATTGCCGGCGCCAACCAGGCTCTCCACGGCGGGAAATACCATCGAGCGGTTCGCCAGGTCGTTGATGGCGGCTGACTCACGTATCTCGCGGCAATAGGTCTGCGCCCGCAGGGTCGGCAGATCCTCTTTGTTCATACCCTCTTCCCCGAGGCTGTGATGGATCGCGTGGCGTGCCGCCGAAATCTGTGCCGGCGCTACGGCTCCGGGCAGCACGAGATATCCCTGGTCACGGAAGTGCCGCTTCTGGGTGGTGGAAAGCACAGGCTTGTTTCCTTGCGGTGAGGGGGCTGATCGGGCGGGATCTGGGCTGCCGCCATGCGGGCATTGTTCAGCGCCTGCGGCGGCGCCACAGTGATCGGTCCGGGGGGCACCTTTTCGGTACCGGCACACTCCGTCACAGGGACGTCCACCCTCCGTCGACCATCAACGACGTGCCGGTGACGTACTCCGCCGCATCCGAGGCGAGGAAGACGACGGCACCCTTGATGTCGTCGTTGGCCAGCATGCGCCCCACAGGCACGCGTTTTTCGTAGTTGTCGACGAAGGGCGCTGGTTGATTGTCGCCATAGCCCCCGGGGCAGATGCAGTTGGCACGCACCCCCTGTCTGCCGAAGTAGTTGGCCAGGTAACGCGTGAAATTGATCATGCCCCCCTTCACGAAAGTGTAATCCGGGGGCTGCTTCATGTCGGTACCCTCGTACAGGCCTGGATCGTTGGCGACAACGCCATAAATGCTGGCAATGTTGATGATCGAACCACGCTGCCGCTCGACCATGGTGGGCAAAAAGGCTTTGCACATGGCAAAGAGTCCGACCATGTTGCCCTGGGCGCTGTACTGCCAGTACTCCGGCGTCTGCTCAGCAAAGCCGCCGCCCCGGCCAACAACGGCGCTGTTGACCAGGATGTCGGCGCCGCCGAAGTCCTGCTGCACGCGACCGGCCAGGGCCGTGATGGAGTCGGTTTCGGTGATATCGAGTTGTGCGGCGTGGGCATCGTAGCCCTGTTCGCGCAGGCCGGCGGCCAATGCTTCGTTGCGCTCCATCGAGCGACTGGCGGAGATCACCCTGGCCCCGGCTTCGGCCAGGGCCTCGGTGACACTGGAGCCGAATTGCGGACCGGCGCCGCCGCTGACGACGGCGACTCTCCCCTCGAGGGAGAAGCGCGCCAGAATCCCGCCGGTGGGCGCCATCAGTGCTGGTCCCGACGTGGCAGGATGGGCTGCGCCTTGAGCTCAGCCACCAGATCCACCAAGCCGCTGACGGCCGCCTCGAGCCAGGCCTCGCCCTTCTGTTTTGTGGCCGACGTGGCGTCCCCCATGACGCCGCTGCCTGTCTGTGAGCTCCAGTATGGCACGAGCCGGGCCGCGGAGCCTTCCGGGTGTGTACCGGCGAGCAGGTCGGTGCGGAAGCTCGGTGACATGGGTGAGCGCTCGTCCACGGCCCTGTCCATCTCTACCAGCTCCGGCTTGAGAGCCAGATACAGGGAAGTCTCGTACTCGCCGGCGTGTGATGTGCCGCCATAGTCCGACGAGCGCAACTGGGCCCCCTTGTCCTTTGCCCGGCGCAGATCCCAGTGACTGACGCTGGCACAGTGGATCCGACCTTCATATTCCAGCACGGTCAGCCGTGCCGCCAGGTCCAGAGGCGAGGCGTTGCTGCCGTGGCCGTTGACGATGAGGATGCGTTCGAAGCCATGGTGGGCCAGGCTGCAGCAGACATCCTTCACGTAGCGGATGAAGGTGTCCCAGGTGATGGTCAGGGTGCCGTGAAAATCCATGTGATGCGGGCTGTAGCCGTGGGCTACGGGTGGTACCAGCACGGCCTGGTCCGGGATCCGTTGCACCGCCCGTTCACAGATCCCGGTGCACAGCACAACGTCGGTGTCCACCGGCAGATGGGGTCCGTGATCCTCGTAGGTTGCCACCGGCAGGACGGCGATACGGCCCGCCTGCGAAGCGTCGCGGATCTCGTGCCAGATCATTTCGGCAAAGCGGTATTTCATACGCTGCACCCGTGTTTTGGGGAGCCGGGAAGATAACCGAGACCCACTGTCGGCGCGACACAGCCACAGGCTCGCGCGTAATTTCGCTTGCCGCAGGAAACGCTTCGCATCGTATGGCGGTCATTACCCGACGGTGCCATGCCGCCTGGAGTGGAACCGGACAGAGGATGTACCCGATACTATGGTTCAACCCTTTGGAGGCATCCTATGAATGGCACGATACACAAGATCGCCGTGGTCACCGATGATGTGGCGCGGGCCGTCGAGTTCTACACGACCGTCATCGGCATGCAGGTGTCCGAACGCTTCGCCAACGATGGCGACGAAGACTTTGTCTTTCTCAAGTCGGGGGAGATGATCCTCGAACTGATGCCGCAGAAGACCATGGGCGCCGCTGTCGGTTTCCACCACATCTCCTTCCGCGTGGACAGTGTCGACGCCGCAGCCCGGCAGGTGCAGGACCGGGGTGTTGCGCTGACGGTGGCGCCCGTGGACGTCGGTGCAGGTGGCATCCGCGTCGCCTTCTTCCATGGCCCCGATGATGTCCAGCTGCAAATGTTTCAGCGCGACGACGCGGCATGAACAGGCCCGACAACTATGGCATCATCTACAACTGGGATGGCGCCCCCCACGGGTACTCCGCAGCCGGGCAGTCTCTCGATGAGTTCCTCGAACTGACCTACGCGCCCCTGGCCGATACGCAGGTAGGCGCCCTCTTCTGGTGCATGGGAGAACACTCGGCCCGCTGGCAGAGCCAGAGGCTGGAGCAGCTGGGTGACATCCACGGCCGGCTGTACGAGAACACCGCCACCTATCACCTCACAGAGAACATCCGCCGCATGACGGAACGTGGCGAAGATCCGCAGGCGGCGTTGATCGAGCGCGGCCGTGAGCTGGGCCTTGCGGTATATGCTTCGTTGCGCATCAACGACAATCACTTCGAAGGCGCCCAGGTGAGTGATCTGCCGCGGATGCATCACACGGAACTCACCGAACTGCGGCGCCAGCATCCGGAGTGGCTGCTCGGCGATCGTACCAGCGAGTGGTTTGCCCTGTCGTGGGATCTGTCGATCCCCCAGGTTCGCCAGCACCGTCTGGACCACCTGCGCGAGATCTGCGAACGCTGGGACTGGGACGGCATCGAACTCGACTGGCAGCGCCACCCGTTCCACCTGCCCGAGGATGAGGCCTGGCGCCTGCGCTACACCCTCACCGATCTGCAGCGGGCGGCGCGCCAACTGACCAACGACATCGCCCAACGCCGCGGGCGGCCCCTGCACGTGGCTGTACGGGTCGCCGGGACTCTGGCTTCCTGTGCCCGCATCGGTTACGATGTGGCCGCCTGGATCGACGAGGACCTCTGCGACATCGTGATCCCCGCGGGTGCGGCGGCAACTGATCCGTCACTGGACATCCGTGCCTTCGTCGATCTCTGTCAGCCGCGGGGCATCCGCGTGTATGGTGGCTTCGACGGTGGCCTTCCCGATCCCTGGGTGGGCCCGGAGGACCGCGTACACAAGGACCAGCTGCGCACACGTGCCATCGCCAGCCGCTATCACGCCGCCGGTGCGGATGGTGTCTACGCCTTCAACTGGCATGCCGATGCCGACAGGCGCCGTCTGCTGCTCACGCAGATCGGCAGCAGCAGCACCTTGCGCGGCACGGACGGGGTGTTTGCCGCCACCCATCGTTTCCTCGTCCACGAGGGGCCGTGGCGTGGTGCCTATCGCCCGGATCGGACGCTGGGTCAGGTACCGGTACCCCTGCGCCAGACTCTCACCGGGTGCGGCCCCGTCGTTGACCTGGACCTCACGGATGTCTTCACATCGGCCCCGGTGCAGCGTGTGGAATTGCGCCTGCACCTGTGCGAGTGGGTCGATGGCGATGAGGTTGTCATCAAGTGGGATGGCCAGGTCCTGCCGGCGCCGACATACAGCCTCGACCTGACGGGCGACACAACGGGCGTTTCCCGGATTGGCGGTGCCGTCTGGCTCCGCTTCGCCCTGGCACCGGAGCGGATCACGGCCGGCATGCATCGTGTGGAGACGATCCTGCAGAGGCGCCACCCGCAGCTGGCCTGCGATCTGGTGCTCACCGATGTCGAGCTGGCCGTGGCCTGCAGTGACACCTACGCCAGCAGCCTGTTGCCGGCCTGAAGACTCAGGTTGCTGACTTGCGGCCCAGAAAGATCGTGTGGCGCACACCCCCCTTGGTGCTGCGCGCCCGCACGCGCTCCGACTGGGCGGTGAAGCCGTGGAAACGCAGCCGGTGCTCGAACTTTCGATCCTCCCAGGCGGACCATACTGCCAGGGACCCGCCGCCGCGCAGCGCGGCGTAGCCGGCAGCGACACCGTCGTTGTCGTAGAGCCCGTGGTTGTCGGCGACGGTGAACGCTGCCGGGCCGTTGTCGACATCGAGCAGGATCGCATCGAAGCGGTTCGGATTCGTCCGCAGCGTCGTTGCCACATCCTCCAGCACGACGCGCACCCGTGGGTCCGCAAGTGGTTGTCCTGCCAGGTCTCCCAGGCGCCCTGTGTTCCATTCCACCACGGCCGGCACGAGTTCGGCGACCACCACCGTCGCCGCGACCGGCAGCAAGTCCAGCGTGGCCCGCAGGGTGAAGCCCATGCCAAGTCCACCCACAAGCACACAGGGCTGCGGCGCCACCACGTGCCGACAGGCGATGCTGGCCAGTTCCTCTTCCGATCCATGCAGTCGGCTCGACATCAACGTCTTGCCATTCACCCGGATGACGTATTCGCCGTCGCGCGCCGTCAGGCTCATGGCGCTGCCATCCGGCGTCGACGTTTCTCCGAGCAGTTCCCACGGTTTCACGAAGGTAGTCCCCTCCACCCATAGCAGGCAGCGAATATCAGGCGTCGAAACGAAGAGGGTATGGACAGGTGTCACCACCCGCAAAAAAACGGGCGGGCCATACACAAAGCTGCGGGCCCGCAGCGATCTTCTTACTTTTGCCCCCGTGACGAGGCCATCACGACCCCGCTCTGCAGGAGACGAAAGCGATGACAGAATTTCCGCGTACCAACGTCGGCGGCGTATCCCTCCCCCGGCTGTTGATCGGCACCAACTGGTTCCTCGGCTACTCGCACACGAGCCGGGCTCAGGACAAGTTCATCAGAGACTACCAGACCGCCGGGCGCATCGCCGACATCCTCACCGTCTTTGGCCAGGCCGGTGTCGACGCCGTCATGGGCCCGCACATGAAGGGTGCCCTCGGCGAAGGTCTGGATCTGGCCGAGCAGCGCTGCGGCCGGCCCTTCACCCGCATCATCACGCCGCACTTCAACATCCTGCCGGATGGCCCCGCCGAGATGGAGCCGGCACGCGTCTTCGCTGACTGCCGCGCCCAGGGGGCCACGTTCTGTCTGCCCCACCAGGGCATCACCGACGCGCTCACGGATCGACGCGCCAGGCGCATCCGTGATATCGACACGTACACGAAGTTGATCCGCGAGCACGACATGATTCCCGGGCTGTCGAGCCACATGCCCGAGTCCATCGTCTATGCCGACGCCCAGGGCGCCGATGTGGAGACCTACATCCAGCTCTATAACGCCGCCGGGTTCCTCATGCAGGTCGAGGCCGACTGGGTCATGCGGATCATCAACCAGGCAAAGAAGCCGGTGATGACGATCAAACCCCTGGCCGCCGGACGCCTGCTGCCGGTGGTGGGTCTGTCCTTCGTGTGGAGCACGATCCGTGATCAGGACATGGTCACCATCGGCACAACCACCGCCGATGAGGCCCGCGAGATCGTTGACATTTCGACGGAATTGCTCCACCAGCGCGTGCCCGACTACGAACTGCAGACGACGCGCAGCAAGTCGTCACTGCAGGCGGCGGCGGGCTGAAGATGCGCGTCGGTGTAGCCGGCCTGCGCCGGGGTCGAGGCTTTGTCAGCGTGCTGGCGGCGCACCCGTCGGTGGACCTGGTTGCCGTAGCCGATCCCGACCAACGGCTGCGTGACAGCATTGCCGAGAGCTTCGGCGTGGACCGACGCTGTACGGATTTTTCTGCATTGCTCAACGCGGGTATCGATGCCGTCGTCATCGCCACGCCGGCGCCGTTGCACGCGGAGCAATCCATCGCCGCCCTCGAGGCAGGTCTGCACGTGTTGTGCGAAGTCCCCGCTGTGTGGAATCTGGACGAGGCGCAGGCTCTGGTGCGGGCCGTGAGGGCCAGTGCCGGCAGTTACATGCTGGCTGAGAACGTCAACTACTTCGACCGCACCGTCGCCTGGAAACGTTTCATTGACGAGGGCCAACTGGGCACCGTGTTCTATGCCGAGGCCGAATACATCCATCATTGCGGCTCCCTGTTCACCGACGCCGAAGGTGCACCGACGTGGCGCGCCTCCATGCCGCCGATCCAGTACTGCACACACAGCCTGGGACCGCTGTTGGCGTGGACCGGCGATCGCTGTGTCTCGGTGAGTGGCCTGCACACGGGCAGCCACGTGCGCCCCGACCTGGGCACGATCGATATGGAAGTCGGCATCTTCCGCACCGCCAGCGGCAGTGTTTTCAAGGTCTTGTGCGGCTTCAGCGTCAGTTCGGAGCCGGGCCGGCACTGGTACTGTGTCTATGGCACCGAGGGCATGCTCGAGTCCGGCCGTACCGCCGACAGCCCTGACCGCGGCTTTCTCGCCTCACGACCCGAACAGACCGCCGGCCCGGCGGCGGACCTGGTGCGACCGGTGGAACGCCCCACACCGGCCGCCGCCATCCATGGGGGCCACGGAAATTCCGAGTGGTTTCTCGTGGACGACTGGCTGCAGGCGGTGATCAGCGGCGCGCCGCCACCCATCGACGTCTATGCCGGCCTCGATATGACACTGCCCGGGATCTGTGCCCATCTGTCGGCCCAGCAGGGCGGACAACCCGTCGACATCCCGGATCCGCGCAGCTTCGCCTGAGCTAGCTGCGTCAGAGCTAGCTGCGCTGCTCGCGCACCGGTCCCCGTTGTACCCGCTCGTTCAGTGCGGCCCAATCTTTGGAACCGTCGTCGTCCCAGATCTCCAGCATCACGCCCGGCTCCTGCGCCGGATCGTTGCCGGCCATGAAGTGGGGCCAGCAGTGGTCGGCCATGTTGGCGAAGTGCACGACGCGCCCGCCAGGCCAGACAACGGAGAGGATGTGGCGCTCATCCGGTAACTTGTACGGTGGCTCCATGATGTATTTCGTCAGGGCCGCCTCGTCGACCTCCACACCGAGGCCGGGCCCCTCCGGGACCTGCACATGGCCACCACGGATGGTCAGCGCCTGCGTCAGCAGATCATCGGTGTAGTTGTTGAGGCA
>JAQCJA010000183.1 GCA_027593305.1 bacterium | reverse complement strand
TGGCAGCCTCCGGTTCCCAGGTTTCGCCCCGATCCCCTGAGCGGGCGATGCTGCCCACGTGGATATCGGCGTAGAGCCAGCCGCCCTCCGCGTCGGCCAGACAACGGACCATGGCCGGTCCGCCCCAGGGCGTATCCCACGTATGGCGACCCTCCACCTGATCGAAACCCTCCAACAATTCCGCGGTGCCGTCGCCGGTGACGCGATAGAGGTGGGCGGGCACCGTCCCCACGATCAGGACAAAGGGTTCCACCGACAACAGGCGAAGACAGCGGACGTCGGCTTCCAACCCGGTGGACAGCCGCAGCGTGTCGACATCGGGCCGCAGCAGGATGATGTCGCCACCCGGCAACCACACCACAGTCAGGTTCGTGGATTCGTCCACGGCAGCCGGATTGCCCGCCCCACGCAAAGGGACCGGTTCGCCGCTGCCGGCGTCGTCGACGAGAAAGGTCTGCGTTTCGGTTGTGATCAGCATGGCAGGCGACGTAACGCGTAGCGGACGGTTTCGTCAAGATCTGCATTGCTGGCATCCACAGGATCTGGCATCCACAAGATGTTGTGGTATATTTGCCGCGCTGACCCATCAGACCCCCACCTATGAACTTCCTAGCCGACATACACCTGCATTCGCGCTGGTCGCGGGCCACCAGTCCCGATCTGACGCCTGAGACCCTGCACAAGTGGTCGATGCTGAAAGGGATTTCTGTTGTCGGCGGCGCCGACTTCACCCACCCAGCATGGTTGGCCGAGCTGCGCGACAAACTCATCCCTGCCGAAGAGGGCCTGTACCGCCTGCGGCCGGATCTGCTCGACTACGTCGAAGAGCAGGTGCCCCCGTCCTGCCGACGGGAGGTGCGTTTTCTGCTGAGTGTCGAGATCAGTTCGATCTACAGGAAGAACGGTCGCACGCGGAAGGTGCATAACGTCGTCTGCCTGCCGACGCTGGCCGCCGTCGACAAGCTCAACCGGCGCCTGGGAGCCATCGGCAATCTGGCCGCCGATGGCCGGCCGATCCTGGATCTGGATTGCCGCGATCTGCTGGAGATCTGCCTGGAGGTCTGTCCCGAGGTGTTGTTCATCCCGGCACATATCTGGACGCCCCACTTTGCGGTCCTGGGCGCCAGTTCCGGCTTCGACAGCCTGGAGGAGTGTTACGAGGATCTGCTGCCGCACATCTTTGCCGTGGAGACCGGCCTGTCATCCGACCCGCAGATGAACAGCCGCCTCTCCGGCCTGGACCGCTATGCAGTGGTGTCCAATTCTGACGCCCACTCGGCACCCAGACTGGGGCGCGAGGCAACCTGTTTCGACACAGACCTGTCCTACCCGGCGATCTGCGCGGCGTTGCGCAGCCGCGATCCGACGCGTTTCACCGGCACCATCGAGTTCTACCCCGAAGAGGGCAAGTACCACCTGGACGGGCATCGCAAGTGCGGTGTCTGCTGGACACCACAACAGACAAGGGCCGCCGCCGGCAGGTGTCCGGAGTGCGGCGGCAGACTCACCGTCGGCGTGCTGCATCGCGTCGAGTCCCTCGCCGATCGAAGTGCTGCTGCTGCCGCGGCACGGTCGCACCCCTTCGAATATCTGATCCCCCTGGCCGAGGTGATCGGCTCCTGTGTTGGTGTCGGTCCCAAGAGCAGGAAAGTGCAGGGAATCTATCACGATCTGCTGCAGCACCTTGGGCCCGAGCTCGACATTCTTCGCCACGTCGAGATCGAGCGCATGGCTCAATGCGGCCAACCTCTGGTGGCCGAGGGTGTGCGCCGCATGCGGGCCGATCGAGTCACGATTGCCGCCGGGTATGACGGACTGTTCGGCGTGATTCAGGTCTTCACCGATGCCGAACGCCGCCAATTGCAGGCACGACCCCTACCATCCGCAGACGTGGCCGCCGTCCGCGTCGTCGAGCGTCTGGCGACGGCCGATGACGGTGGTCGCGTCGACCATCTGTTGCTGACCGCCCAGGCGTTGCGGGCCGGCGCCGGACTTGGGGCCGAGCTCGACGCCGAACAACAGGCCGCCGTGCAGGCCACCACCGGTCCCGTGGTCGTCACCGGTGGACCCGGATCGGGCAAGACGCTGAGCCTGACCCAGCGCGTCGCCTGGCTGATCGAGCCGGGCGAAGTGGAACCGTCGTCGATTGTGGCCGTGACGCTCTCTGCACGCGCGGCGCGACAGTTACAGCGACGACTCCAGGTGTTGCTGGGGGAGCGCGCCAGCGCCGTTGTGGTGGGCACGTTCCACCATCTGGCCCAGGAACTGATGGCCACCGGCAGATCGGCGCCCACCGTAGTCGATGACGCCGAGGCCCTGCGTCTGCTCAGCGACGTGATCGAGGTGGCACCCAACCGGCCGATCCACCCCCATAAAGTGCAACGGCGGATTTCGCGCTGGAAGGCAGCCGGACTGCGGCCCTTCCAGGTTGCCGCAGATCCCCTTGCCGTGATCTACGCGGGGTACGAGGAACGGCTACGGGCCTGCGGGGTACGGGACCGCGATGATGTACTGCTGGACCTGCTTGAGTCCGTATGCCGGAATGCAGATCAGCGGCAGCGACTGGCCACACGTTTCACCCACGTGTTGGTTGATGAATTCCAGGACATCAACGCCGTCCAGTACGAGTTGGTCCGGGCTCTGGCCGGCTCCGGCCGCGGCTTGTTCGTCGTGGGTGATCCGGGCCAGGCCATCTATGGATCTCGCGGCGGGGACTCCGGGTTCCTGCAGCGTGTCGCCCAGGACTATTGCGTCGCGACCCTGCACAAACTTGAGGGCAGCTATCGTTGTCCCGTCGCCATCGGTGCCGCCGCCAGAGCCGTCCTCGGTGCGCCACTGGCAGTCTCCCGGCGCCCCCCTCCGGTGCCATCCGATCCAGCGCTGCAGCTGCTGACAACCGACAACGATCTGACCGAAGCCAGCGCCGTGGCCGGCGCCATCGCCAGCATGAGCCATGGCATCATGGGCAAGGGACCCGTCCGGGGTCTGCATGAAATCGCCGTGCTGACCCGCACCGCGGCGCAGGTGGATCTTCTTGAAACCTGCCTGCGCCGGCAGCAAGTGACCTGCCAGGTATTGGGGCAGAAGGCCTTTCTCCAGCAACGGGGCGCACGGGATGCCATCGCTTTTTTCAGGTACGCACGGGAGCCGTCGCGGCCCCTGCGTCTGCTGGAGGCGCTGCGCACGGGACCCTTCGATATCGGTGCGGTCGCCCTGGGCCAACTGTCCGTGGCGGCCAGGTCCTGCACCCATCTCGACGAGATCATCGCCACGTTGCCGACGGCGGCGGCGGCGCAGGTGGAGGGTCTGCGGCTTGCGGCGGCCGGTTATGCCCGCCGGGCCGAAACCGATGGGCCCGCCGAGGTGCTGCGTGTGTGGCAGGTGGACCTCGGCGTCGAGGCGACCCACGCCTTCGAGCGGCTCGTTGGCGTCGCCGAGGGGTTTGCCTCCATGGAGGCGCTGCTCGACGCGCTGCTGCTGGGTCACGAGACCGACGCGCAATGGCGCACCACGTCAGCGCGCGATGTAGCGCGCGGAGCGGGGGTGACCCTGTCGACGATCCACGCGTCGAAGGGCCTGGAGTTTGCCGTCGTCTTTGTATGCGGCGTCGAGGACGAACTGCTGCCGCTGCAACACAGCGACGGTACTCCGACCCATTCCGAGGAGGAACGCCGGCTGTTCTGCGTCGCCCTCACGCGGGCCCGGGAACAGCTCATCATCAGCCACGCGCAACACCGCCGCCTGCACGGGGCCATGCAGGCCATGCGACCATCCCCCTACCTGGCGGACCTGCCGACGCCCCTGCTCATGGCGACGCCCGTCACAACGCCCATCGCAACGCCCATCGCAACGCCCATCGCAACGCCCATCGCAACGCCCATCGCAACGCCCATCGCAACGACCGACTGAAGGCTCGCTCGGGTCGTCAGTCGTCCATCGCCGCACGCACAATGTCCCGCGCCCGCAACAACTGCTCCCGCGTCTTGTAGTACTCGAGCACGAAGTACGGTACCGGCGCGTACGTCAGCAGGCAGCGGATGTAGCTGGCGTAATCGAGTTGGCCGGAACCGGTGGGACCGTAGGCATCGACCTCGCCGTTGTCGCGGAAAGACGAATCCTTGCCGTGGGCGATCACCGTGTGTGGACCCAGAATGCGAACCGCCCGCTCCAGCGGCGTGCGGTCGGGAACGAAGTTGGCTGCGTCGAGGCAGACTTTGAGTGCCGTTGAGCCGACGCGGTCCTGCAGATGCAGAAAGGTTTCGGCGCTGCCCACACTGCCGGCGCGCGTGATCTCCACGGCGACGTCGACGCCCTGTTTTTCGGCGGCCCCACAGATCGTCCTGAGGCTGCTGCACAGGCCGTTGAAAATGGCGACATCGTCGATGCCGTCGCCGCCGGGATACCCCGACGGATGCCAGACGAGGATGGGTCGTGGTGTATCGCCGAAACGGCCCTGCAGCCCGGCGGTTCGCTCCACGAGCTGTACGCTACGTTGCACATCTGCCTCGATGCCGCCCCGCGGACCCACCAGATCGATATGCAACGTCATCGCCGTCAACGCCAGATCACCTGCGGCCAGAGTTGCATCAATCACCTCGACCGTCGGATCCTTCGAATCGGCATCATCCCCCATACCCCAGAACAACTGCATGCCATCGAAACCTGCCGACTTCAGTTCCGCTGCGGGGATCGTAGCACCCGGCATCACGCCCAGCTTCATCTTCCGCCTCCCAGGACAAGTAGAGAAATACCCAGTGGGGAACATACACCGGTCCCCCCGTCACCACGAGGACCAGGCCAGCCGCTATATTGTGCGCAAAAAACGGAGGAGGGATCCATGACCGAAGTTAACGAAACGATACAACCGACCCTCATTCAGCGCGCCCGGCTGTGGACGACCACACCGGCCGGTGGTGCGCGCGATGTGGGACTGCTGCTGTTGCGTGTCGTCACGGGTCTGCTGATGATGACGCAACACGGCTGGGGAAAATTGAGCAGCTACGACGAGCGCGCCGCCACCTGGGCTGACCCCATTGGTGTTGGCAGTGAGTTGAGTCTGGCGCTGGCGGTTTTCGCGGAGTTCTTCTGTGCCGCCTTCGTAGTTGCGGGACTGGCGACGCGGGCCGCAGCGATTCCTCTGGTGATCACGATGCTCGTCGCCGCCGGAATCGTGCACTGGGATGACCCTTTCGGCAAAAAGGAGATGGCCCTGTTGTTCCTGATGCCGTTCCTGACGCTGGTGTTTACGGGCGCGGGCCGCTACTCCCTCGATGGCTGGCTGCACGGCGGTGACGACAAGGGATCGCATGGCTGAGGCCGGCAAGAACGTCCTGCTGCTGATCGCCGATGACTGGAGCCCTCTGGCCGGTTGTTACGGTAATCCCGTCATTGACACGCCCCATGTCGACGCGTTGGCCCGCAGAGCGACACGATTCACCCAGGCCTATTGCACGTCGCCATCCTGTGCCGCCAGCCGCGCCAACATTCTCACCGGTCACTACAGTCATACCCACGGGCAGTACGGCCACGCTCATTCAATCCACAATTTTCATACGGCGGCAACGATGCCGTCAATTCCCAAACAACTCGGTCGGGCAGGTTTCGCCACGGGCATCATCGGCAAGCTGCACGTGCAGCCCGAAAGCGTTTACCCCTGGACACACGATCTGCAGCAGGTGCCGGGGGGCACACGCAACGTGTCACAAATGGCGGTGCAGGCGCGCAGGTTTTTCGATGACATCGGTGATCTCCCGTTCTATCTGCACATGGGATTCAGTGATCCGCACCGGGACTTCGGCAACCAGCACACGTATGCAGGTGTGACCGAAACGCGTTACCATCCCGACGTGATCCCGGTGCCTGATTTCCTGCCGGATCATCCGGCGGTGCGCGCCGAACTGGCCCAGTACTACCAGGCGATTTCCCGTCTCGATCAGGGCTTTGGTCTGGCGATTCAGGCGCTGCAGGACGCGGGCCGCGCCGATGGCACCCTGATCATCGTCATGAGTGATCACGGCATGCCCTTTCCCGGAGCCAAGGCATCCTCCTTCGATTCCGGTCATCACTGTCCTTTGCTGCTGGCCCGGCCCGGAGCGGCAGAGGTCGAGTGCGACGCCATGGTAAACTGGTCCAACATCGCGCCTACGGTGCTGGACTGGTGCGGCGTCGAGGCGCCAGATGAATTGCCCGTTGCATTGCCGGAGCGCTCGTTGCTGCCGATCCTGGATGAAGCGCACCCCGCTGGCTGGGAGGAGACCTTCACCTCCCACACCTTTCACGAAGTGACGAACTACTATCCGTACCGGGCCCTGCGCGGGCGGCGCTACAAGTATGTGCGCAATCTCTATCCGGAGCTGACCCGACCACTGCCCAGCGACTTGTGGGCCTCCACCACGTGGCAGGCCGTGCTGGACGAGGATCTTGCCATGATGGGGCAACGGCCCACAGCGGCCTTCCTGCACCAACGGGCCGAAGCCCTGTTCGACATACAGTCGGACCCGGTGGAGGCGGTCAATCTGATCGACGATCCGAGCCTGCAGGATGTGGCGCAGCAGATGCGGCGCAAGGTTCAGCGTTTCCGCATGGCGACGAAGGATCCCTGGGTGCTGGCGTCGCAGCAGATGGGAGAGGTCGGGCTCGAGGCGGCGCAACCGCCGCTGTGAAGGGAGCCGCCGGCCCGCAGGCACGTTGCAGAAACAGACCGTCCACCCGAATGGAGCAGGCGCATGGCCGAAAACAGGAACGTACTGAGCAACGACGAGGTCGATGCCGAACTGAAGTCGCTGGATGGTTGGACCCGTGACGGCGTCGTCCTGTCGAAGGACTTCGTGCTGAAGAACTTCAAGGACATCACAGCGTTCCTGCAGCACCTGGTGGGCACCATCGCCGCGCAGAACCACCACCCCGATTTCAGCCTGAACACCGGGACGCGGACGATCGCCGTGGCGGTAACGACCCACAGTGAGGGTGCTGTGACATGCTCCGACATCGGCTTTGCCACGACACTCAATGCCTGGAGGCCGAAGACATGACCGGTCCCACTCATGCCGCCGGGCTGCCGGTCCTGCCGGGTGACGTCGCCGGCCGCCGCGAACGGCTGACGATCACCGATGTGGAATTGTACTACGTATCGCCGCCGCTCAAACCGGGGATCCTGCCGGCATCGATGCAGGGCGACTTCGACCAGGTGCCGAAGTTCATCCTCAAGGTGCACACGGACGCCGGCATCACCGGCCTGGGGGAGACGCACCGTATGCACGGCGGCTTCGACGGTGATGCCGGGGTGCGTCTGCGGCAGGCCGCCGAGCAACTGCGCGGGTGCAACGTTCTCGACTTCGACCTGCGGCATCTGAAGTTGCCGGTGCAGACCGACACCGCAGCCTTCGAGGTCGCGTTCTATGACATCATCGGCAAAGCCGTCGGCTGGCCGATGTGGCGGTTGCTGGGCGGCAAGGTCCGCGACCGCGTGCCGGTGCACAACTGGGCGGGCAAACACCTGACGATCCCGGAAGTGCGGGAACTGGCGCAACGCAGCGTCGCCGAGGGCTTCGCCGGCGTCAAAATGAAACGCAGCTACCCACTTCTCGACGTGCTGCGCACCTACCATGATGTGTCGTCGGATCTGAAGATTACCGTCGACCTCATGGGGTCGTACCCCGAGGGCTTCCTGGAGCACGCGAAACAGTGGCAGGAAGTCGGCAATGTGTTGTGTATCGAGGACCCGCCGCCGGCGCGCGACGCTCTCGACGACTACCGCCGTCTGCGCGGCCAACTGGACATCCCGATCGCCATGCACCTGCACCTCAACGACAAGGGCGTACACGGCATGATCGAAGCGGTGACGGCCCAGGCCTGTGACATCTTCAACCTGGGCGCCGGCAGCACGAACGATTTCCTCGGCCGCGCCTACCTGGCCGAGCAGGTCGGGATCCCGGTGTGGCACGGTTCGGCACATGAACTGGGGATCCTCGACGCGGCCATGATCCACGCCTGTGTGGCAGCGCCGGCGTGCACGTATCCATCCGACATCCTCAGTCATCAGCGGGTGCACTCCATGCTGGCGACACCGCTGCAGTTCGTCGACAGCTATGCCGTGGTACCCGACGGCCCGGGGCTGGGGGTCGAGCTGGATGAAGACGCCGTGCAACGGTTCACGGTGACGGGATAATCCTCATGCCGACAGATCGTTTGTTCTACCGCGCGCAGAAAGACCACTGGTTGCGTATCACCCACGGCGAGGGCGTGTATCTCTTCGATGAGGATGGCC
>JAQCJA010000182.1 GCA_027593305.1 bacterium | reverse complement strand
CATGATCTATGGTGGCGGCACCTACGGCGTGACGAGTTTCTTTGAGCAGGAGCAGAGCCTGCCCGTATTCACAACAACACGCTTGTTCATCCCTTGGGAAACGGGTGATTTCGATCTGGATGGGACCACGGATCTACTTGCAGTTGATGCCCGGCGAGTGCGCGTTCTCGAACCTTCGAGCCAGGGCTCATTCCCCGATCGTGTTGTCTGGGAGACGGAAGACGTGTGGGGTGGTGAGATTGCAGATCTCGACGGCGATGCGCGGCCGGAGATGATCCTGCGGTCGGCGACAGGTCAACTCTTCCGGGTTTTCGAAACCGACGGCGACAACAGTTTCGCCGAGACTGCGGCTCTGGTGAACGACACGCCGGGAGAGAACGAAATGGGTGATCGACAAAGCGTTGGTGACCTGAACGGGGATGGGCGAGGTGAATGGATCAGCGGCGACAATGATGGTGATCTGATCATCTTCAAGAGCGTCGGCAACGACGCCTATCGCCACATCTGGTCCGACGTCCTGGCGACGGCAGATATCGACGGGCGCCTGTTGAGTCCTGTCGCGGATCTGGATGGGGATGGCCAGAATGAGTTCATCTCCGGCCGCCTGACACAGGACCCTTTTGATGTTGAGGGCCGACGCTGGACACTGAGCGTCTACGGCGCCAAGGGGGACAACGACTACGGCATCGAGTGGCAGACGCAGATTGCCGCCGGGTCGGCTTCTGGCAACGGCATCACAGTGATCGATCTGGACGGGGATGGTCGCCTCGAGTGGGTCGCCGCCCTCGTCCCGCACCTGTTCATCTTTCAGTCGGATGGCGACGGTGGTTACGCACCGGTCTGGCACACGCAGATCCGCCGGACCCAGCGACCTGCCAGCGGCGATGTCGACGGCGATGGCAGGCAGGAGTTGTCCTACAATCGGGCCGCTGGCGGGCTGCAGACCGTCGGTTGGCGTGTCGCGGCTGCCCCGCTGTTCGCACCCACAGGTTGGGCAGCGGTTCCGGCCGGTCCCTCCCGGGCCCGGCTTACCTGGGAGCGGGTTCCGGGTGCTGCCGCCTACCATCTCCGGCGCAATGGAGAAGTCGTCGCCCGGATCTCAGATACGGCTGACCCGAGTTATACCCATGTCGATACGGGGCTGACAACGGGACAGCCCTACGCCTATGACATGGTCGCTGTCGATACGACGGGTGCCATGGGTCACAACACGCACACACAATCCGTGATCCCCGGCAAGCTGCCTGCCGTCGTGGCCGTACGGCGCAGTTCCGCGCAACAGCTGGCGATAGACTTTGATCAGCCAATGAGTGATGCCACGGCTGAATCGTTTCGTTATACACTGCAACCCGAGGTGTCCACCGCAGAGGCCGTAATCTTTGATCGCTCCCGCCGGCGGGCCATCGTCGCCTTTGCTTCGATTCTTCCCGAAGAGGGAAATGTGAGCCTCCACTTCGCCGGGCTGCGCTCGGCGGCAGGCGCGCCCCTCGAGGTGGATTCGACGGCGGTGCAACTGGCGCCGCTGTTTGCGGCTGCGCGCCTGCGCCAGGTGATGGTGGTCAGTCCGTTCGTGATCGCCGCCCTCTTTGATCGACCCGTGTCCGTGGGCCGCGCGACGGTCCACATCGACGACGGCGCGATCGGCGTCGAAGGGGTGCGCGTCCGTGATGCGGATGGTGCCGTCGAGATCCGGTTGTCGCCGGCGACACCTCTGCGTCCCCTCGGGCGAGACTACGAGGTGGTGTTGGCAGGGCTCATGGACGACCTCGGGCGTTCGTTCAGTGCCCGTGCCTTCGTGACCCTGCAGGCGGCACAACTGGATGAGCTTCTGGTCTTCCCCAACCCTGTGGACCCGATCGTGCAGGATCTGTCAGTGGCCGGACTGCCTTCTGGCACTCGCGTCCGGATCCATACGCTGGGGGGGGAGCTGGTCTGGTCGGGGGAAGAGACCGATGGCGATGGCGGCTTGCAGTGGAACGGTCGCAATGCTGCAGGCGCCCCGGTCGCGGCAGGCGTCTATCTGCTGCTTGCGACGCACGAAGGACGCACACGGTACTGCCGGGTCGCGGTCCTGCCGCATCGCTGACCGGGCGACGTCAGGCGGTGCCGCTTGATTGCACAGGTCGACAAAGTTATTGTAGCCGCCGGCCAGAACTTCAATCACACACACCAGATCGGTTGCATCATGGTTCGCATCGGAATTGTTGGCATGGGCTTCATGGGTGTTACACACTTCAAGGCCATCGACAAGGTCAAGGGTGCCAAAGTCACCGCCATCTGCACGCGGGATGCGAAAAAACTGCGCGGCGACTGGCGATCGGTTCAGGGCAATTTTGGTGGTGGTGGCGGTGTTCAGGACCTCAAGGGCGTGGCTGCCTATGAACAGATTGAGGACATGTTTGCCGATGACAAGGTCGATCTCATCGACATCTGTCTGCCGACGACGATGCATTTCGACTGGACCATGGCCGCCCTGGCAGCAGGTAAACATGTGTTTCTTGAGAAACCCATCGCTCTCGATCTGCGGCAGGCCGATCGCATGGTGCGGGAGGCCGAGAAGCGCAAACTGCGGCTGATGGTTGCCCACGTGCTGCGCTATTTTCCTGAGTTTCGCCTGGTCAAGGACCTGCTCGATGGGCGTGAACACGGCCGTGTGCTGGCGGCCGATTTCAAGCGTGTGATTTCAATGCCAAGTTGGTGGAATCCGAAGGATCTGGCGCGGACCGGTGGTCCGGCGATCGATCTGCACATTCACGATACCGACTTCGTACAACACCTGTTCGGCATGCCTGAAGCAGTGACATCCGCCGGCGTAATCCGCCGTGGCGGCGTGATCGAGCACATCGATACGCACTATCACTTCAAGGGGCCGCAACAGATCAGCGCCTCAGGGGGCTGGCTGTCCCAGCAGGGCTGCTCCTTCGAACACGGTTACGACGTCTTCTTCGAAGATGCCACCCTCAAGTTCAACAGTTCCTGGGGGCAGCCGCCGGTACTGCTCACGAGGGACGGAAAGTCGCGCCGACCGAAGCTTCCGGGCAAGGACGGCTTCATCGGCGAATTGCAGGAAGCGGCGGATGCCGTAGCGGCAGGCAAGGACTCCAAAGTATTGTCCGGCAAGAGTGCCCGCGACAGTCTGCAGGTGTGCCTGCGCGAGATCGAGTCGGTCAAACAAGGGCGGCGAGTCAAGATCTGACGTAGACACCCTGAGTGCTGCCCGATCGGGCAGCACTCAGGCGCTGAGAATGGCCCGCAGACGCCCGGCGATGATCTCCGCTTCGCCGTCCTGCAGGGTCTGCGGACCGACTGTGAGGGACGACTCCGAAGCCGATGCCATGATCGCCGGGGAACCTTGCTCCAAAGCGCGGGCAACGTCACGAGCGTTGTGTCGGGCGCCCTCCGCAAAATGCAGGTGCACGAGGGGACTGGCAGGGGGAAAGCGGTTTTCATAGGCCGCTGTATAGTCGGCACTCACACCCTCGACCTCGTCGGCGATGGCACCAACGACGCGACAGCGGCGATCCCATTCAGCCACCGTCGCTGCTTCGTCAGCTTCCATGAACAGTTCCACCGCCCGCAGGAGTCCGACGATCTCTTCCTTGCCCACCTTGTGAGCCCGGCCAACGCCGGAATGCGGGTTGCTGTTCTGGGCGGCTGCCTGCACAAGGTCCTTGCGGCCGAGAATGAGCCCACTCGATTGTGGCCCGAACAGACCTTTTCCACCACTGAAGACCACAAGGTCTGCGCCAACAACAGTGACCAGATCTGTGAGGTTCGACTTCGGTGGGAGTTGTGCGGCTGCGTCGACGATGACGGGCACGCCGGCCGCATGGGCGACGGCGACGACCTCAGCCAGTTGTTCGACGGGTTGACTGCCGAGAAAAAAGACGATGGCAGCAGTCTTCTTGTTGAGAGCCTTGCGGTAGTCGTCGGTGGTTACGGCCTGCTTCGACCCCACCTTGATCAACTCCCCACCACACAGGCGAAACCCCTGATGGACATAGTAGTGGCCGTCGACGAGACTGATGATGAACTGATTCGGTCTGCCTCCGGTATCGGGCAAGGCCGCGATGGCGTCGCTGTCCGTGCCGGTGAGACAGGCGGCACCTGAGAGCAACATGCCACTGGCGGCGCCTGCACAGACGAAAGCCGCCGGTGTGCCCGTCAGTTCGGCAATGCGCGCCCCGACCTTGTCGTGCAGTTCGCCGAGGGGGACGAAGGAACGTGACGCGGCGGCCATGGCCTCCACCACTTCTGCAGGCATGACGGAGCCTCCAAGGGTCGTGATCGTGCCACGAGCGTTGATGAAGGTGGGAACACCCAGACGCTCGTAAATAGGGTTGGCAATCGGGTTGCTTGAGTTCATGGTTCATCGTCCTGGCTGCGGATTCGGTTGACAGTTCTTTTGGCGCAAGAGTACGTTAGCCGCCATTCTCATCCAAGGATCGAGACCACAGGCAGTATGGCAAACAGCAAGACGGGCCATCCGTCAGGAAACAGCTCACAGAAGAATCTTCCGGCAAAGATTGCGCCATCGGCGTCCTCGGCGCTGGCCGGGCTCAGCGGTGTCAAAGTTCGCGTAACCGCGATTCTTGGCAGCGCCGAAATCACCTTTGATCGAGCGGTTGAGTTGGACCCTGAGAGTCTGTTGGTCGTCAACCGCAGCAAGGACGATCCTGTCGACCTTTGCGTCAATGGCGAGGTTGTCGCTCGCGGCAAGCTGGTCGTTGTGGGAGACACGTACGGCGTGCAGATCACGGAACTGGTGGAGCACAAATCGCACCGCTGACGCGTTGCGATTCGTGCCCCACCAGGTTCCTGTGAGTTTGCTCCGAGGTCCCGGACCGCTGCAGATCTGGACCGTCATCGGTCTATCACACATCGACAGATCTTCCGCGGGGAGCGCAAACTCTGTCGCGCTGATTCAGCCTGGATGCATCTGCCCCGGATCTGGACCGTCATAATCAGAAAAGAGGGCGGGCACCTTGCGGTGCTCGCCCTAAAGAGGCATCTGCCGCGGATCTCGCGCCGGCATAATAAAAAGAGGGCGAGCACCTTGCGGTGTTCGCCCCCCTTTGTGTACTGCCGGCAGCGCCTGACGTCTGGCGTCAGGTGCCCCGCGTCCTAGTGGTGATGGTGCCCGTGTCCGCCAGCAGGTGCGGCGGGCTCGTCTTCTTCTTCCTCAGTCACCAGAGCTTCCGTCGTCAGCAACAGGCCGGCGATGGAGGAGGCGTTCTCGAGCGCGGACCGCACCACCTTGGTAGGATCGACGACGCCCATCTGAATCATGTCGCCATACTCGTCGGTGGCCGCGTTGTAGCCGTAGCTGCCCTTCTTGGCGAGGACGGCCTGGACGACAACGGCGCCTTCCTGGCCGGCATTGATGGCGATCTGACGCATCGGCTCTTCCAGAGCACGACAGACAATCTTGATACCCACGTTCTCACCCTCGTTGGCGCCTTTGACGCCCTCGAGCTTGGCGATGGCGCGGACCAGAGCTACACCACCGCCCGGGACAATGCCTTCCTCGACGGCGGCACGCGTGGCATGCAGAGCATCCTCGACGCGAGCCTTCTTTTCCTTCATCTCGGTCTCAGTGGCAGCACCGACACGAATGACGGCGACACCGCCGGCGAGCTTGGCCAGGCGCTCCTGCAGCTTCTCCCGATCGTAGTCAGACGTGGTGTCGTCGATCTGGTGACGGAGCTGCTCGACACGACCCTTGATGTCGGCAGGCTTGCCGGCACCCTCGATAACGGTCGTGTTCTCCTTCTCGACAACGATACGCTTGGCCCGACCCAGATCGGACAACTGAATGCTGTCGAGGGAAATACCGAGGTCCTCGCTGATCACCGTGGCACCGGTGAGAATCGCCAGGTCCTGCAACATCGCCTTGCGGCGGTCGCCGTAGCCGGGAGCCTTGACGGCAGCAATCTGCAGCGTGCCGCGGATCTTGTTGACCACCAGTGTCGCCAGGGCTTCACCTTCAACATCCTCGGCAATGATCAGCAGAGGCTTGCCGGCCTTGGACGTCTTCTCCAGAATCGGCAGCAGATCCTTCAGGCTGGACAGCTTCTTTTCATTGATCAGCAGGTAGGCGTCCTCAAGAACCGCCTCCATGGAATCCTGGTTCGTGACGAAATACGGGCTCAGATATCCACGGTCGAACTGCATACCTTCAACGATGTCGAGCGTGGTCTCAGTGGACTTGGCTTCCTCGACAGTGATGGTGCCATCCTTGCCGACCTTGTCCATTGCTTCAGCGATGGTCTCGCCGAAGAATGAATCACCGTTGGCGGAGATGGTACCGACCTGTGCGACCTCGCTGTGGTCCTTGACCTTCTTGCTCATGGCTTGCAGGCTGTCAACGACGATGCGGACTGCCTGGTCGATGCCGCGCTTGACCTCCATGGGGTTAAAACCGGAGGTGATGGCTTTCAGGCCCTGAGTGTAGATGGCCTCGGCGAGAACGGTGGCTGACGTCGTACCGTCACCGGCGACATCGCTGGTCTTGGAAGCGACTTCCTTGACCATCTGGGCGCCCATGTTCTCGTAGGCATTTGGGAGTTCGATCTCCTTGGCGACGGAGACACCGTCCTTCGTCACCGTAGGCGAACCCCAACTCTTGGCGATTACTACATTGCGGCCGCGTGGTCCCAGAGTGACCTTGACGGCCCGACTGAGCTGCTGGACGCCGGAGAGGATGTGCTCCCGGGCCTCCTCGCGGAATGCGATCTGTTTAGCAGGCATGGTAAACGATCTCTCCCGTGATTACGATATGACGGCGAGGATTTCTTCCTCGCGCAGGATGAGGTGCTCTTCGCCGTCGAGCTTGACCTCGGTACCGGAGTACTTTCCGATGAGAACTTTGTCGCCCTTTTTGACTTCAAGGGGAACACGCTTGCCCTCATCGAGGCGTCCAGGACCGCAAGCAACGACCTCGGCCTCCTGGGGCTTCTCTTTGGCGGTATCGGGGATGATGATGCCGCCGACCTTCTGCTCACCATCATCATCGAGCCGCTTGACGAGCACGCGGTCGGCGAGAGGCTGAATCTTGGACTTGGCCATCACTGAACTCCTTGGGTAAGTGACGTATTGATTGAGACGATCGAATGTGATGCTGACGACGCGATTTGCGTCGGATACACTCGTACGAATTGGTAATGCAAGGATCGTACCAGCACTGCGGCGGCGCTCCGATGCAGGCGCAACTCGTTGCCAGGTCATGACTTCAGGCAGAAACGGTCAGATCGCCCAATAGATTGTCGGCGAGGAATATTCTCAAAATGGCACCAGTCGAAGTCCGTATTGCTCCTGTTTGTATCGTATAACACTCTGAATATAAAAGACATAAGAATGATTTATCAAAAAGGGAAGACAAGAATCAACAGAAATTCTCAAAACGGCAACAGGGCTGCCCATGGCTGATGGTACGGATCTGACACCAGCACTTCGCGAGCAGTTGCTCATCTACCTCGGCGATCGACTGCGAACGGGCGAGGTCCTGATCACGGCAGAGCAGTTTGCCAGCGCTGTGGAAGCCGGCTACCTGTCGCTCGCCGGGCAGCAGGCGGACGAAGCCATGCGCCACCAGCTGACCCAGTTCCTGGCTGCGGCCAACGCCGAAGATCCCGCACAACTGCTGGCACCCGGTGTCGAGAACTGGGTCGCGCTGTCGGTATTTGCCCAGGTGCGCAAGGCGGGTTGGGGAATAACGGAAGTTCAGGAGCAAGGCAATCAGCTGATCCGGGACTTTCTGCGAACCGAGCGGGCCAGGGCACTGCTGGAACAACTGGGGCTCAAGCCGCAGCTGGTGAACATGAGCAACTGCTTTCGATTCATCGTCAACCGCATCGCAGGCCGCCAGGATGACTCGCAGAAGGATGCCTCCCAGCGGCTTGCAGGGCTTGCCGCCGCAGCCGCAGAACGTCTGGCGGCAGCTGCGCGGCTGGCCCGGGAGAAGCTCGTCGTGTCATCCGAGGACCTGTCGATTGGGGCCGAGGAGCGTATCGAAGCTCTGTTGGCGGCCCCTGTCGATCCTCCGGATGCAACCGAGATTGCCGCGAGGAAGGAGTCTGAAAACACCCTGCGCGCGGGCCTGCGCCAGGCGCAGATGGGTGAATTGCTGACCAATCTGGACAACTACATCGCGCTGGGCCGCATCACCGCCGAAGATGCCGAACGTTTGCGCAAGGCACACCAGGTCGATGAAGCCATCCGCAGCGGCAAGGTCGACAAAGAGAAAGGCAGCAAGATCCGCAACAGCATCCTGTC
>JAQCJA010000181.1 GCA_027593305.1 bacterium | reverse complement strand
TCGCCGTCTGCGGCACGCACACCTTCGTCATTGGCCTTGCGACCGAGGCCCAGCCTTCTCAGCCGCCCCGCGACTCCGCCCCCTTTGTCTTCCGACGCCTTGCTCATCTGGCCTTCTTCTTCTTCTTCTGGCCTTCGATCAACAGAGAACGCACGGAACCGGCGACGCGGTCCGCCCGCTCCTGCACATTATGGCGAATCTTGCCACGGGGCCCGGTTTCTGCTACCACCTGGGCGACATCGCCGAAATCACTCTCTGTGAGATCCCCCTGGTATTCACCGAGGAACTGACGGCGCCCGGGTGCCAGGTGTTTCAGTAGCGACCTTGCACCGACGCCGAGCAGTCCACCGGACCCCAGGCCCATACCGATACCCAGAGGCACAATACCGGTGAAAGCCCAGACCTGACCACCCACCAGAACAGCGGCAAACATCACGAGCAGTGTGGTGAGGAAAAGGAGTCCGGGAGAGGTCTTCATAGGTTGCGTTCCAGGGACAAAGGTAACAAACTTTGCGCGCTTCTTCCTCCCCCTGCCTTGACTCATATTCTACAGGAGTCGTCACCCCGTGCGTATTGTCGAAATGATTGTCACACCGATCGCCGTTGGCGACCCGCCATTGCGCAACGCCGCCGGGCTACACGCCCCTTTTGCACTGCGCACGATCGTCGAGTTGATCAGCGACGATGGCATCTCCGGTCTCAGCGAGATCCCCGGAAGCGAGGCCACGACGCAGGCCCTGCGCGACTCGGCCGAGGTGGTGATCGGCCGCGATCCGTATGCATTGACCGGCCTGGAGCAGGCGCTGCGCCAACGCTTCGGTGCCGATGCGCAGGATCGCCGGGGCCTGCAGCCATGGGATCAGCGCCGACTCGTGCACATGTTCTCCGCACTGGAAGTCGCCTGCCTCGATCTCATCGGCAAGACAACAGGCCGACCGGTCGTCGATCTATTGGGGGGCCGGGCGCGCGATCGAGTGGACTTCTCGGCCTATCTGTTCTTCAAGCACGAGGGTGCTGGTGGTCCATTGGGCTTCGGCACCGATCCTGCCGCCACCGGGTGGACCGCGGCGCGCCAGGCAGAGGCCCTCGATCCCGCAGGCATTGTCGCCCAGGCACAGGTCATGTGTGCGACCTTCGGATTTCGCTCGATCAAACTGAAAGGGGGTGCTCTGGACCCAGAAATTGAGGTGGAATCGATCCTGGCACTGCGCCAGGCCTTCGGTGACAGGATGCCACTGCGCCTTGACCCGAATGCCGTCTGGTCCGTGGATACGGCGATCCGCTGGGGTAAGAAACTCGAGGGAGTCCTTGAGTACTATGAGGACCCGACACGTGGCCAGCAGGACATGAGCCGCGTGCGGCAAGCGATTGATATCCCATTGGCGACCAATATGTGCACAACATCGTTTGCTGACCTGCCCGGAAGTGTCCGTTTCGGTTCGGAGGATATCATCCTTTCGGATCACCACTACTGGGGGGGATTGCGCGCATCCATAGAGCTGGGTCGCTTCTGCCGGTCCTTCGGCCTCGGACTGTCGATGCATTCCAACAGCCATGTCGGCATTTCCCTTGCAGCCATGACCCATCTGGCAGCTGCGGTACCAAACCTCACATACGCCGTCGACACGCACTATCCCTGGCAGTTGGATGAAGTCATCAAGGGTGGCGCATTGCAGTTCAAAGACGGGGCCCTCACCGTACCCGACGGGCCAGGCCTCGGGGTGGAACTGGATCATGAGGCCTTGCAGCGCCTGCATCAGAACTATCTCGATTGCGGCTTGAGTGATCGCAATGACGAAATCGAAATGCAGAAGGTGGAGCCCGGGTGGACGTTTCAGTCGACGCGCTGGTAGTGCGCCACGTCCTGTGCCGTCAGTTGGGAGTTGCTTGCCGTCGGTGGCAAGGTCGGTGGCAAGGTCGGTGGCAAGGTCGGTGGTAATGGTGAGCCGGGTGGGGATCGAACCCACGGCCAAGGCCTTAAAAGGGCCCTGCTCTACCGCTGAGCTACCGGCTCTTGAAGCTTCATTTTCAGGAATGGTGCAAATTGCAGGTGGGATTAGGGAAGGTAGAGACCCTCAAAAACAGAGTCAACGATGATCTGTCTGAGATGATCTCCAGGCGGCAGTCAGCAGAGGCTCTCCCGCAGCCATTGCAGCTTGCGTTGTTCGTGCAGATCGCCACCCCCTTCGTGCTTGTTGTAGCGGTAGATCTCAATGGACCGCTCAACGGATGAGGGCAACCGATTGTAGGATGCGAATACGGTCGAAGGTGGGCAGATGTCATCCCACAGCCCGACGGAGTAGTAGGCCTTCTGCACCTGCGTACGGGTCACAAGATTCATGTTGTCGAAATAGGAGAGCGTGCGAAATGCATCTTCGACGCGCTCCGGATAGGCCTTCATGAAGTCGGTGATCTCTTCATAGGGACCCACTGCAATATCGACGGCGCGCTCGAAGTGCGACAGCCACGGGACATCGGGAGCCATGACCTTGACCCGGTCGCTCAGGCTGGCACAGGCGATGGCCAGGGCTCCTCCCTGGGATCCACCTGTCACGGCAATGCGGCTGGCGTCGACTTCTGCACGGCCACATACGGCTTCCACGGCACGCACCGTGTCCAGATAGAATGCACGGAAGTAGTACTCATCACGATGCAGAATGCCGTGTGTGATGAACCCCCGCCGGGCGCCATGCGTGGTGTCGAGTCGCATGCCCGTGTTGCCGCCTTGCCCCCGTGAATCCATGATGAACACACAGAAGCCATTCAGTACGTGGTGTGCATTGGTGTGCGGATAGGCGCGCCCCCCCGAGTAACCGATGAAACGCACGACGGCCGGGCGCGGCCGGGTCGTGTCGAGGGGCGTCAGAAACCAGCCGCGCACACGCACACCATCGACACCATCAAAGGCGGCATCATAGACCCGCGCCCCGGGCAGAGAACCCTCTCTTTCGACAAACTCCGCGTTGAGCGGCACCGCTGAACTCTGCGTCAGGTTCTGCTGCCAGAATGCCTCGAAATCATCGGCCGCCGTCAGTTCCGGTCGGTAATCGCGCAGCTTTTCGAGAGGCCAGTCAATCGATCCCATGGTTCAATAGCTCCAGATCTGGTTCCAGGCCTGCATCCACGTGGCGCCGCGGCTTACAGCCTTCGTGTCGCCGTCCACAATCTCGACTCCGGGACGACCGCGAAAATCGCTGGCCTGATCCACCGGTAGATCCACTGTTATCGTGCAGGGATCACCGGGTTTGTATGGCCGGACCGCCGACAGATCTCCCGTCAGGGCGGCGCAGGCGCCTGCTTCGATCATCCGTCTGGCCCGCAGTGGGGGGATCTGTCGGGCCGAACGTCGGGATAGCCCTCGTTTGACGGCGACAGTGGTGATGTTGTCGCCGAGCAGCGCGCGGCTCTCCCGGCACACGGCCTCATCCCCCGTGACCAGGACCACGGGGCAATCGTAGAAGCCGCACAGGGCTGCGTTGATCCCGGTTTCCCCGACACAATCATCGTTGAACCAGAGATTGCGCCAGTTCGTCGTCGAGATCGTATGGCACATGACACCGTCCGGCGTATTGGCGCGGGCGTGCATACCGACCATCAACGCCGCATCACAGCCCTGCTCGAGCAGTTCGGTATATGCTCCCCACCGGTGATGGGCGACCCACTCACAGCCCTCATCCAGCAGTTCGGGGATGAGGGAGTTGAACGACCAGTCTCCCCCGGCACCGTGGCAGTCGACGACGACGATCTCCGTGGCACCTGCCTTCCTGGCGCCCCGGACAGCAGCGTTGATCTCTTCGGTGTAGAGTCGCCGACCCTCTTCGTACATGGGTGCGCCGCCGTTCACCTGGCTCCAGGCGACGATGCCACTGACGCCTTCCATGTCACTCATGATGAGAACCTTCATGGGCTAACCATTCCAGCGCGCCCGTACAGGGTGCTTGCCGGCCCTTTCAAACATGTCTGCCCATTCCCTGGATCCGTCGTCAGGCGTGATTTCCAGACGAGTCCCTTCCACCTGCGCCGGGCCGTGACCGCTGGTGAAGTAGCCATATCCCTGGCTCGTGGATGCCATATGTACGCAACTGCCCCCAGGGTAGACGATGGTGTTGAGCAATCTTGGCTCAGGCAGCGTATACGGCTTGCCTTGATCGGCAAAGGGTTTGATCCGTTCCTCGGGAACCCGGACACGCTCGATGGCTTCTTCGTCCACCTCGACTCCGAGGCCCGGTCCCTCGGGTACCTTCTGGTAGCCGCCGATGACTTCGATCGGCGACTGCAACAGGTTCTCGCGGAAGATGTTGACACAGGTGATGGTCGGCCAGGTGGCGTGTGTCAGCACTGCACCCAGATGGGCCGCCCAGGTCGTCATGAGGCCATTGCCGACCAACTGCAGCCAGAATGGCATCTGTGCCTCGGCAGCGAGGGTTCCCTGATTGAGCACCTGGGACTTGCCGGCGCAAATGACAAAACCGTCGCAGACTTCTTCGCGAACACAGGTTATGAACGGGGGTGAGCCGAAGTGCATCGCCACCGGTCGAGAGATGGCCTGACGGATCTGCCGATTGCCCAGCACATCGGTCTGAGGGATCGGGCTCTCGAACATGGCGACGTTGCCATAGGCCTCCAGTTTCTTGATGATGGGAATCGCCGATGCCGCGTTCTGCCATGTCTGGTTGGCATCGAGATCCAGCTTGAAGTACGATGGCACAACTTTCGAGATGGCGTCGACCTGGGCGACGATATCCCACCAGGGACGCGGCTTGTTCTTGAAGCTGGTGTATCCCGCGGCGACGGCATCCTGCGCCTCGGCTGCCCAGTCCTCGGGCGAGGCATCGATCGACCACCAACTGATCGGTGTCCAATCGCGCACTTTGCGCCCGAGAAGTTGATGGACGGGCACCTCGAGGATCTTGCCTACCAGATCGTACAGCGCCATTTGCAGCCCGCTGCCCAGGCTGTCGTCGTGCATCGCTTCTGCCGGGCTGGCACCGATCACCCTCTTTACCGCTTCATCCGAAACGCGGCCCCAGGTATAGTGCAGTACCGTCTCGCCCCAGCCGACGTGACCGGTGTCTGCCGTGACCTTGCACAATTCCATCACGGACCAACTGTAAATCTCACGGGCGGTAATCTGCTTCTGTCGCTCTGTGAAAGGGATATCCACCACGATTCGCTCAACATCAACAACCTTCATGGGAGTTCCTCACCGGGTAGTCTGGTAATAGCGCTTGAAGGGGCGCGAGGTGAGCCCCTCGGGGTTGAGTCCGGTGCCGAGGCCAGGGCCCGTCGGCAGATCGATGAAACCATCACGGCTGCGCACGATGTCGGGATTCGACAGCAGGTCGTCGGCCAGCTTCTCCTCGTTGGCGTTGCCCACGGTCTCGAGGATGTAGCCATTGCGCAGGAAGGCCATCCCCTGCAACCCCTGTACGACCGACAGGGGGCCATTCGGATTGTGCGGTGCCACAGCGATGTTGTTCATCGCTGCCACCGTCGCCAGTTCCCTCAACTGGCCAAAGCCACCACAGTTGCCGATGTCGGGCTGGAAAATATCAACGGCCTGGCTCGTGAGCATGGAGACCATGTTGCGATCGTAAACGGTGGCCGTGCGTTCGCCACCTGCAATGCGTGGGCCGCCACAGGCGTAACTGGCCTCCTTGAGTTTCAGCAGTCCGGGTATGTCTTCCGGTGGCAGGGGCTCCTCAATCACATCGACAAGCCCTTTCAAGCCATGCACGAGCTGGACAGCCGTCGCGGCCGAGAGCCGGGCATGACAATCAACCCAGAGTTCGACCCGATCCCCGTGAACCTTCTTGGCATAGGTGTAGAAGTCGATGACTTCGGCAACAATGGCCGGGTCCGTCCACGCATGCTCATTGTGGCTGCCATCGACACGCCCCTTCGTGCCCGAATACGCGGCGCCGGAGATCCCGTACTCGACGCCATCGGCACTGACGGTCTGTTTCTGCCCGTAGTATACCGGGATCGTCGTCTTCATGACCCGGTAGCCCCGCTCTATGGCGCCGGCGATATTGTCAGCGAACTCCTCCCGCGTGGTCCCTCCCGGCACGTGACAGTAGACCGGAATCCGGGACTGGAAGGTCGGGCCGCCGAACAACTCATATATGGGCTTGCCTACCTCCTGCCCCTTGATGTCCCACATGGCGATGTCCAGGGCACTGATCGCCGACACCGCGATGGTGCCGATCGTCCATTGATTGTCGCGGTACATGTGTTCGAAGTGCAGCGCCGGCTGCCGGGGATCTTTGCCAACGAGGCCGATGTTCTCGACCAGGTTCTCGATGGCGCGCCACGTGGCATCATCGAAACGTTTCGTGACGATTTCGGAGATTCCCGTCAGCCCCGTATCCGTGCGTACCTGCGTGATGATAAGGTTGCGGAAGTCTGCGTCGATGAGCTGTACTTCGACCGATTCGATTTTCATGGTGCAACCCTCAGGCCGCTGCCGCTGGCAGCATAGGCGGCCTCGACGAGGCGCATGGCGCACAAGGCATCGTGGCCATCGGTGATGAAACGTCCGCCCATGCGGGAGGCGTGCATGAAACTGCGCACGAACTGCTGGCCAAGACCGCCGCCATATCCGGCGCCCTCCGGGGGCGTCAAGGTGACGATTTCAGGGCCGGAACCATCCGACTGCGGTCCCTCGTTGTGCAGATATATCGTGTCCTGCCTGCCCTCAAAGCCCCATTGGGGCCAGACGATTTCGCCAAGATCCCCTCGCAGAGTGATGCCGATGTCGCCGTAGCGCTGCCGCAGGATGTAACCGGCGTGCAGGTTGCCGACGGCGCCCCCTTTCAGCGTGAAGGTGAGAGCCGCCATGTCCTCGACGTCGATGCCGCGGGTGAAGGTGCGGACGTGACCGGAGACGTCGGCGAACTCCTGACCGGTGAGATAGCGAATCAGGTCGATCGTGTGAATCGCCAGCCAGTGCAGAATGCCACCGCCGGCGATCTCCTTGCGGAACAACCAGTGCTCCGGGTTGCGCTGATTGACACTGCTGGTCACCATACGCGCCTCAATCGATAGGATGTGCCCCAGCGCCCCCTCGCTGACCAGACGGCGGATGCGCCGCGCCGCTGGCTGCAGTCGGTTGAGAAACCCCGGGGCCCAGATCGTGCCACCGGCAGCAGCGGCTCCATTCAGGCGTTCGATATCGGCACTGGTTCGACCCGAGGGTTTCTCGATGATGCACGGTATGCCTGCCCGCAACAGCAGCTCACCAAGATCGGGTGCCTGGTCATTGCGCACCGACAGCAGCGCCATGTCCGGGCCGCCGCTGGCTGTCAGCAGTGCGTCGAAGGAAACGCTTGTGACATCTTCCGGGACCTGCATGCCAGGATGTGTTGCCGTTGCTGGCGCGGCAATGGTGCTTTCCGCATCAACGTCACATACCAGCAGGTCCCGGACCTCGTCCAGACTCCTCAGCGTCTCCAGCCAGCCCCGACTGTGCGGGCCGGTGATACCGACGAGAGCGACCTTCCAGTTTCTCGCGATGACAGGATTCGCCTCGCCCGTCATCAATATTCTTCCTTGAGGAACTGCGCGATATAGTCCCGCGACCGCAGCAGGCCCTCCTGCTGCAACTCGGGCGTCGCCCAGAAATGGTGATCTTCGAGCTCCACACTCAGGATTCCGTCATAACCGATTTCCTCGAGGCGACGAAGCACGAGCTGCCAGTCGACCATGCCTTCTCCGGGGATCGTGTAGCGCCACCAGCCCTCACCGAAGCCGTAGGTGCGGCCATAACTCTCACCGAGAATGCCGCTCTCGTAGAGCTTCTCCTGAATGATCTCGGTGTCCTTCAGGTGCACGTGCCGGACGCGATCACCAAACTCATGCAGCAGGCGCACATGGTCGATCTGGATGCGGGCGAAGTGGGAAGGGTCGTAACAGATTCCAAGATTCTTCGATGGTATGGCGGCGAAAATCCGTCGCAGGCTTTCCGGGGTGCAGCCCAGACTCCCGTACCACGGGTGGCCACCGGGCCAGGGCTCGATGGCGATACTGATACCCACCTTCTCCGCATGCTCAACCACTTGCGGATAGACTTGCTCGAAGATCTCGAACGTCTTGGCCCGGCCCTGCGATGGGTCGTCGGGGCTGAGCACTGTGAAGTATGTGTGTCCCCCGTGTTTGGCGATGGCCGTGAGATCCTTCTTCAGGCTCGACAGCGCTTTACGGCTCTTCGCCTTGTCCCGCGACAGCAGGCCGCCGGCACCAGCGTCACATGTGCCGATCGCCAGCCCCAGACGGCTGCAGGTGTGCGCGATCTCGGCG
>JAQCJA010000180.1 GCA_027593305.1 bacterium | reverse complement strand
CCCCCCAGTCGCCCTGTCTCAGCCAGCCACGGGTAGATGTGCTCCACCCACGTCTTCTGTGCGATGATGCCACCCACGGCCAGAATCGAGCCCGCTGTCAATGTGGCAAAAGCACCGGCGGAGGTGCCCCGACGCCAGTACAATCCACCAACGATGCAGGGCCCGGCGCCGCCAAGCCAGATCGCGCCGGTGATGGCGAAGAACATGAGAATGAAGTCGACCTGGGCGAACATCAGCGAGAAGAAGAAGGCGAAAGCGGCGACGCCGGCGATGACGAGCCGCAACAGCCGCAACTGCTGCTGGGGCGTAAAGGCGCGACCGCGCACGGGCAGCACGATGTCCTGCACGATGATGCTGCCCCAGGAGTGCATGTAGGTCGTATCTGTGCTGATCAGCAGAAAGATGCACAAGGCGCAAAAGACACCGGTGACACCAATGGGCAGGATGTGCCGCAGGGCCATGGGCACGCGCATCTGATCATGAATGGCGCCGAAGGTCTGCGCCGCACTCTTGTCCTGTATCGCCATGCCCTCCTTGACCATGTCACGGAGGGGCTCGTTTTCATCCTTATCCTCGAAATGAATGCCTGCTGACCACGTCGTCAGCTCTGCCGTCATCTCCCCCGTGTCGAGATAGCCGCGCAGCTCTGTCTTCACGGCATCAAACCTGGCATCCACGGCAACGTCGTTGACGGCCTTCCACGTCAACTCCTGCCGGGCAGCAGCAGCGCCCTCGGCAAAGTCGTCGTTGTTCAGGAAGGTGTACCCCGCAACGGCCAGCAGCAGGATCATCATTGTCTGGAAACCGGCGCGCCAGGTGCCCAGCACGGCGCCCATCTTCTGCTCGTGGGCATTCACCGCCGCCGCGTTATAGCCCTGCGTGCCGGACCAGGCCATGCGGTTGAAGACGTTGCTGAAGAGGCCAACGAAGATGTAGAACATGTTGAAGTTGCGCAGTTGATCGATATCGAAGGGGTTGAGCATGCTCTCCCCTGCGGGACGATCCAGCAACGTCGGCGCCATATCGCCGCTCCAGGAGAACTTCACCAGCAGGGCGATGACGACGATGGCGTACAGCGGATAGCTGAGAATGCCGAGAATGCAGTCCGTCACCATGATCGTGATCTGGCCACCGAGGCTGACAACGATGACCGCTGCCGACAGAAACAGTGCCATCACCAGTGCGAAGGTCGGCAGGACCCAGCCGAAGAAACTCACCTGCAGGGGCAGATCGCAGTAGTAGATGAGGAAGCGGGCACCCACGGCCGGGAAGATCGCATAGTTGACGACACCGGAGAGGGACTGCAGCGAGGCTGCATAGATGCGGAAACTGCGGCTGTAGCGCATCTCGAAAAACTGCCCCATCGTCATGGCGCGAGTTTCACGATAGCGGTAGATGCAGTAGCCGGTGAGCAGCATGAGCATGCCCACCGGCACGTAGAGTTGATTCCAGAAGGAATAGGCGAAGCCTGAACTGTAGTAGGCTTCGAAGAGAGCCACGACGCTGATCAGTCCCATGCCCGCCTCACCACTGGCGACAGCGACGACGTAGCGGCCCGCCACCCGCCCGGCGGCGAGGAAGTCGGAGACACCTTTGACAAACCTCTGCGCCTTCAACGCGATGTAGAAGACGAAGATCATGGGCACGGCAACGATCAACCAGTCAGCAAAATGCATCTACCTGTTCCGTTTCGCTAGTTGTAAGGCTGTCAGCTCCAACGTCCCGGCACAGGGCGGGGACGAAGCTCATCCTGCAGGGCCCGATTGCGGCAGATCGACCGGGCTGCGGTTTGGGGTCGAGCACTTCGATCATGCGGCCCATGGGTTGCGCCGGATCGTTGGACCCGAACACGCCGTTGTCCTCCGCCTCGCTGTAGTGGAAGCCGGCAGCACCCTGCGTGTCGCTGAAGATAGCACCATTGCACAGGGTTGGTTGCCAGCCGATGACGGCATGGCTGAGATCCAGCTGCTGCACGAGCAGGGCGTCGGGATCGCGGACCTGCGCTGCCACCATGCCATTGGGCGCCGCCCACCCCTCGGCGAAACGTCCGTCAAAGCAGGTCTGCATGCCCAGACGACCGAAATCGCAGTCGAACACAGGAAACTCGGTGCCCGGCGTCCCGCCTCCCTCCAGCCGTTGCTGGGCTCTGGCGGCCACGGGTGCTGCGATGCGTACATGAGCTAGATACAGGTGCCGACAACCACTTTCCGTGCGGCGCGTGCGGCCGCAAGGCGATCACCTAGCCACGAACCGGCGTTACGCCCAGCGTATCAAAAGCCAGCGGATGGAAGTCTGTGCCCGTCGCAGCGGCG
The DNA here is from genome assembly GCA_027593305.1 of bacterium. Taxonomy (GTDB): domain Bacteria; phylum Latescibacterota; class UBA2968; order UBA8231; family UBA8231; genus UBA8231. Next base: position 5,987 of record JAQCJA010000180.1, on the reverse strand, counting down.
ACACCGCGGTGTGTGACTTTGCCGCGGATGATATTGAGACCATAGGCCAACCCGCGGTCGTCGTGACACGCCTTCTGCCAGCCGAGATCTGCCAGTTTCAGCACGTACGGGAGGGTGGCGTTGTTCAGGGCGATGGTTGCCGTCCTCGGCACGGCGCCGGGCAGGTTGGCGATGCCGCAGTGCAGCACCCCCTCCTCGACGAATACCGGCTCCGCGTGCGTCGTGACCCGCATCGTGTCGACACCGCCCCCCTGGTCCACGGCAACATCAACGATGACGGCCCCCTTCTTCATGCTCTGTACCATCTGCCGGGTTACGATACGTGGCGCCCGCGCCCCGGCAACCAGAACAGCGCAGATCAACAGATCTGCCGCCGGCACCAGCCGCTCGAGGTTGTATGAGTTCGACATGTACGTCGACACATTGGCAGGCATGATCGAGTCGGCATGGCGCAGGGCGTGAATATCGATATCCAACAGGTGCACACTGGCGCCCATCCCGGCGGCGATCCGCGCCGCATTGAGACCGACCACACCGGCACCGAGGATGACCACATCCGCCGGCGCCACGCCCGGCAGGCCGCCGAGCAGGACACCCCGTCCACCCTGGGGCTTTTCCAGATACTTGGCCCCTTCTTGAACGGCCATACGGACGGCGATCTCACTCATGGGAATCAGCAGAGGCAGTTGGCCCTCGTCGTCGCGCACCGTTTCGTAGGCAATGGCAATCGCGCCCGTGTCCATGAAGCCGCGGGTCAGATCGACGCTGGCGGCGAAATGAAAATACGTGAACACGATCTGGCCCTCACCAATGAGGTGGAGTTCTTCCGGCTGTGGCTCCTTCACCTTGACGATCATCTCCGCTTCGGCGAAGATCCCGGCCGCTGCATGTACCAGAGAGGCGCCCGCTTCGATGTAGTCAACATCCTCTACGCCAGCTCCTTCGCCGGCGCCGGTCTGGACCAGCACGGTGTGCCCCGCTGCTACCAGCGTCCGGGCGCCGACCGGCAACATACCGACACGATCTTCGTCAGCCTTGATCTCCGTGGGAACGCCGATAATCATGTTGCCTTGCCTCCATTGCGGTGCAGGTGTAGTACCGTCTCGAGCCTGCGCGTACCGACGCTGCCCGGTCCATGATCAAACGAACCCCAATTCAGCCGCATTTGTCGAGTCGCTTGCTGGATTTGCCGTCAGCGCCACGGCCAGCGCGCCAATCGCCATGACCGATCATTGCCCCATCGAGGATGGGGTCGTCGCCGCCGTGGAGCGCGCTCGCGCGGGCGCGGCCCGGTGAACGGTGGCTACTGCTGGTGCTGTCCGAGACTGAGGACGTACTGCGCCAGATGCCAGCCGTCCCCTTCGAGCCGACGTCCACCGTCAGGGCGCAGCAGGTCGTCGGCGTGTGGTTGCATGGCGGTTCCATCGAGACCGGTGACCAGCGTCGTGAAGACATCCGGCAGCCTGCCACCCCCCTTGAACGTGGTCCGGCGTAGATCGATCGGTTGCTGCCTCGAGCCGCGTGAGTCCGCTGGCAGCGCGACACCGGTACCCGTGGCGGCGCCCGTTGAGCCGTGACAGGCGTCGCAGCCAAGTTGCATATAGACGCGGCGTCCCCGGTCGATGGATGCCGCACTGCCGAAATACACGGGTTGTGGTGGCAACTCGACAGATGCTGGCGCTGGCTGGTTCCTCAACCACTCGGGGAAGAAACTGGCGACGTACTCGACGACGGCCCGACGATCGTGATCGCCAAGATCCGTGTGCTGCGGCATCGACGTACGCAGCACACCGTAGGCGACAGTCTTCATCAGATCATCAGGGGTGGGCGGCACGCCGGCAGCCGTGGTCTTGTAGCGGATCTCGCCCGTGGTGAAGTCCGGGGGCCGGATGCTGTTGATGATGCGCTCCGGGCCATGGCCATCCCCCCTGGAACCATGGCAGCCGGCGCAATCCTGCAGATAGATCTGTGCACCACGCTGCTGCTGATGCTCGACATCCTGCCTGGCGGCACTGCCTGCGACGCTGATCAGCAGCATGCTGAAGCTGGCCAATGCAATCAGATACCTGGCGTGACTCAAGGGGTCCTCGGCTTTCGGTGGATCTCCGGCGCCGGCGCCCGAAGTGGGTGCCGACGCCGGAGAGAACAAGGCTACTTAACTGTTGGCAGATCCGGGGACGTGTCCTCGGAGAAGGGTGCGGCAACACGGACCGATGGATCGCTGGTCCACGCGCCCATACCCCACTTCATGTTCACGGCGTTATACCCCAGCATATTGAGGCCTGCTGTCGCCACGGCGCCTGTGTGGCCCGTATAGCAGTAGACGACGATCTGTTTGTTCGTGGGCAACTGGGTCAGATTCTCAACCTTGGCGATCTCCCGCCACGGAATGTTGATGGCGCCCTGGATATGACCCAGCGCGTAGTGTGCTTCGGAACGGACGCTGACGATGACGGGATCGTTGCTGGCATCGCCATCGTTGAGGTTCTCAAACACCGCTTGCGCTGAAATCGTTGGTGCCTTGTCAGCGTCGGCGACATAGCTCTCGGCGGCGGCCCGCAGAATCTCGGCTTCGTCCTCTGATGTGGTATTGTCTGGCGCTGCCATGGCGAAGGAGCCACCGGTATACGAGATCAATTCGACCGGGTAGTCGTGCGCGTCCGTCGCCTCCGAGAAGGGCGCCGCGACCCGCACCGCCGCGTCTTTCGTCCAGCCCACGATGCCGAACTTCAGATTCGTCGCATGGTAGCCCATGGCATTGAGGGCCGTTGTTGCCACACCGCCCGTGTGGCCTGTGTAGCAGTAGACAACGATGTCATCACTTTTGGACAACCTGGCCAGCTGCGCCGGGTCGGAGATCTCGCGCCACGGGATATTGATGGCGCCGGCAATGTGGCCCAGCGCGTAGTGGGCGCTGGAACGGACACTGACGATGACGGGATCATTGCTGGCGTCCCCGTCGTTCAGGTTTTCCCACAGCGTCTGGGCGCTGATGGTGGGAGCCATATCACTGCCTGTGTAGGCATCGACACCCTCCTGGATGACATCGAATTCAGCAACACCTTCAGGCCCCATGCCACTGTCTTTGTCATCGTCGCCGCACCCGGCAACGAGCAGGCTCAACGCCAGTCCCGTAAGCAGTGCGAGTGGTCTCATGAAAGAATCTCCTTGGAAAGGATTGGTGATCATTACGGAATCTCCGCCACGATGACATCCTGGTTGGCCGCCACCTCTTCTGCAGACATGCCCACCAGATCGTCCTCGGTCAGGAAGATGTCCCGATTGCCGTGGCACGATGTTGTGCAGTCAGCTGTCTGTGGCGTGCTCCGCTGGATGTTGTGTGGTGTCGCAAACTTCCACGTCGGCAGGTCGCTGTAGTTGGACAGCGTCCCGGGCATGTAGTCGCGATAGGAGTCCGGAGCGATGGGGATATGCCGCAACACGACGTACTCGGCGGGGCGGTCCGCCGACGGCAGGGGATTGCGGCCGATTTTGAAGTCCAGTTCCGAGGGCCGCTCGAGGCCCTGCCCCACGTGGCAGGAGTAGCAGTTCTTGTAGCTGACACTGTGACAGACCTGGCAACTGAGACGATCACCATGGATCTGGTGGTACGTGTTGCTGCTGCCGGCCAGCTCATGACAATCGTCACAGGCTGGCGCCGCGGCGACCTCGTAGCGCGTCGTCCCCTGGGCACCATGGCCATGCATCTCTTCTGCCCCATGACAGGCGACGCACTGCATGCCATTGTTGTAGTGCAGGTCAGCAGGGATGCCGGCGTGTTCGCCGCGAAACTCCTGACCAACCCGGCTGCCGTGACAGGCGGTGCAGTTCTCCGTCATGGATGGTCGCCGCACCACCTTGTGGCCCCGGAGAAAACCCTTACCGACGGAATTCGGGCGGCTGATGTGGCACTGGCCGCAGGTGACGTGGCAGGTATTACAGTTCTGCTCGAACATCTGTGTCAGCGCCGGTGTCAGTTCGGACAGGCCCGCCCGCGCCGAGATCAACTCGCGGTAGCCGGTCAGTTGCCGATGCTGGCTGCCGTCAAAGGCGGCCGCCTCCGCAGCATGGCATGTGGCGCAACTGTCGGAGGGATCGGCGACAACGCCGACGTGGGCGTCTGCCATCTGGGTTGTACTTGCATCACCGCCATGACAGTCGATGCATGTCTGCTGGCCGTGCGTCGTGGCGAGGAAGCTTGAATCGACGAAGACCTTTTTCCATGCCTCCACCGGAGGCACCGATCCGCCTCAACCTTCGCCCGTATCTTCGGGCAGTTCCTCCTCGACGGCGAGCCGCTGCAATGCCACCTGATCCACGTGGCAGTCGATGCAACCACTCTGCGTTGCAGTATCCTGCAGGACGCGGTCGGTGCTGTCGTCGCCGCAGGCCGTCCAGCCCAGCATCGCCGCCACAAGCAGCGCCAGCAGCATCTGGTGTACACGTTTCCGGTTCATGATTTGCCTTCCCTGCCAACTTCCGTCCCAACTTCCCCAACCCATCTCACGTGCTGCTGCCAGCGTTGACGCAACTCCTGTACCAGTGATGCACGACCGTCATGTCTCAGTGGTTCTCTGTGTGCGCCCCCCGATCACAGGATCTGTCTGTCGGATGAGGGGGCACCCCCGCCACAGATGCGACGATGGCGTCCCGGCCATATCCTTCGGCCATGCAACGTGCCTGCACACCTCGCGCCTTTGCCCTTGGCGGTATGCTCTCGCTGCTGCTGGCAGTGGCCTGCCCCTATACAGTGTTCCTCCACCATACGGCAGGCATGGCGGCGGACTTCATCACCGCCGGCGCCATCTTTCTCTTCTTTGTCTTCACCGCCGTCGTCAACACAACGCTGCACCGCCTGCACGCGCCGCTGGCTCTGGATGCAGGCGAACTCGTCGTTGTCTACACGATGATGGCCGTTGCCTCAGCGATCCCGACGTGGGGATTGGTCGCCAACCTGCTGCCGGTGCTGCCCGGCGCCTTCTACTACGCCACACCGGAGAATGACTGGGAAGGGCTCATCCAGCCGCACATTCCCGAGTGGCTCGCACCCCGCGATCCATTGGCGATCAAGTATTTCTACGAGGGCCTGCCTGCAGGGGGGCACATCCCCTGGGGAGACTGGCTGCTGCCGCTGGCGTCGTGGGCCGTGCTGGTCGCCGCCGTGTATGCCGTCATGGCTGCCATGGTGTTGTTGCTGCGACGTCAGTGGATCGAGCACGAGCGCCTTGTCTTTCCACTGACGGAATTGCCCATGGAAATGTTGCGGGGCGACACGGGTCGGCTGCCACCGATCCTCCGCAGCCCCCTGCTGTGGGCGGGGTTTCTGTTGCCTTTTGTCATCTTCAGCACCCGCGGACTGCACCACTACTTCAACTTCATTCCGGCCCTGCAGACGGACACCATGCTCACTCTGGGTCACCGCAACAATATGTTGCGCGTGTTTCTCGGCTTTCCCGTCATCGGCCTGACCTACTTCCTCAACCTCAATGTCGCCTTCAGTCTCTGGTTCTTTCATCTGCTGGCGCGCGCCGAATCGGCCCTGTTCCAGTTGCTGGGTTACGAAGTGCCGGGGCACAGCGAGACCTTCACCGGCAGTGCCCTCGGGACATCTCCGGGCGCCAGTCATCAGGCCATGGGGGCGATGATCGTACTGGCAGGCGTGACCTTGTGGATGGCACGAGATCACCTGCGGCGCATGTTGTGGACGCCGCGGGAATACGGTGAATCCGGCCGCGGTGCAGCAGCCGTGCTTGTCGTCGGGTGGGCCGTCATCATTGGCTGGCTGTGGGCGTCGGGGATGCCAGTGTGGCTGGCATTGCTGTTCACCTTGTGTGCCTTTGCCGTGTTCCTCGGCCTGGCGCGTATCGTTGCCGAAGGCGGCGTCGGCTTCTGCCGGCCGCAGATGATCGCCCCTGTCTTCGGCGTGTATGGCATCGGCACCGAGGCCTTCGGCCATCCCGGACTGGTTGCCGTGGGCTTCACCTACA
>JAQCJA010000179.1 GCA_027593305.1 bacterium | reverse complement strand
CCCGCCGATCGCTCCAGCGTCCGCACGCCGGAAAACTGCCTGGCAGCTTGTGAGTGGCGCCCGTATGCGGGGCGGCAATCGCCAGCGGATCGTTTTTCTCCTGGCGTCGCCGGCAGCATGCAGGGCGATGGCACGCCACCGCCGTCGGGCATCCTCGCCGATATCCGTATTACCGAGATCCTGTCTGCGCCCGCCCCGGTAGTCGGCGATGCCAACGGCGATGGCAGGATCGACAGCTACGAGGATGAGTTCGTCGAGTTGCACAACGCCGGCGCCGACGCCGTCGATCTTGCGGGATGGCAGCTGTCCGATGATGACACCACGCCAGAGCGGCGCTTCACCTTTCCCGAAGGCACGATTCTGCCTCCCGAGGCCTATGTCGTGCTCTTTGGTGGTGGAACTCCGGAACACGACGACTTCGTCTTCATTGATGATGGTCGCATCGGCAACGGGCTGACCAATGATGGCGACACCGTCCTGCTCATCGACGCCATGGGCAGAATCGTGTCGACCGTCCCTTTCGGCTCGGTCGGCGATACGGGGCAGTCATGGGAGATCTCAGCCGGTCTCGAGCCGCACGCACACGGGCAACTGCCAGGTCGCTCCTTGTTCTCACCGGGATCGGCGCGCCCGGTGTACGCCGCGTTCTCTGTGGATACGCTGCGCCTGACGCTGGGCCGCCCTCCGCCTCTTCCCGTGCTGCGTGGCCAGGCGCCCGATGGTGGTGCGTTGATCGACCCGAACTCCGTTCGCTGGCTCACACTGCATGACGACGTCCTGCGCTTCGATGGCAGTCACCCCGTGCCCCTGCGGGTGGGCGACACAGTGCTCGAGGCCTGGCTGCAGGGCGCCGTCGTCGCCCGTGCACCGGCTCTGGTTCGACAACCGTCGCCGGCCAACAGCGCGCCCCGATTCATCAGCACCCCGCCAGCCGGAGCCTGGGTTGCCGGTCGTTTCCGCTACGAGCCCGTGGTAGTTGACGATGAAGGCACGACCCTCGCCTTTGCGCCGGTTCAACTGCCCGACTGGCTGCAGATCGGATGCGACAACGGCATCCTTTGGGGACGGGCGCCCCCCTTTCCGGGTCACTTCGAGGCGGCCATCCAGGTCACCGATGGCCAGGGAGGTCTGGCGACGCAGGCATTTCCACTGGAGGTCCGTCGCCGCCCTCCGTTGCGCATCAGTGAGGTCCTGGCAGACCCGCCACCCGGTATCGCGGGCGACGCCAACGGCGATGGGGTGCGCCAGACCTGGGGGGATGAATTTGTTGAACTGGTCAACGACGACACGGGGGCAATCGATCTCGATGGTTGGCAACTGGTCGATGCCAGCGGCCAGCATCCCTTCACCTTCCCCTCACACACGCTGCTGAACGTTGGCAGTCGCATCGTTGTCTATGGCAGTGACGCCGGTGGACGCCTCGGCAACGGCCTCGACAATCAACGGGAAACGATTTCTGTCATCGATCCCGCAGGTCCCGAAACACTCGCCGTGGTGCGCTTCGAGCTCGCCGCAGGCCCGCGCGAGTCCCTCGTCTGGGACAAGGGAGAGATTCTCCCGCAACTGCACTCCCGCTGGCCCGGACGATTGTCGTACTCTCCGGGTCGAAGTCGACCCATCGCTGTTGCCCTGCGCCTGGTCCCGGCGCGCATGCAGTTGCTCGCTGGCTCCACGGCTTCGTTGCAGCCGGTTGTGCGCTACAGCGATGGCGTGTCAGTACCACTGGTGCCGCAGCCTGTGGTCCCGTGGTCCTGGCACCAACCCTCGGTGATCACCAGTCTTGTTGCCGACACCGTCGCCGGCACGATCGTCGGTGCAATCACCGGCACGGCTCCCGGGCGTGACTCGGTGACCTTCACCATCGGTAACCTGCAGGCGAGTACAGATGTGACCGTACGGCAGCCGTTGGCGCAGAGTCTCTCGTTTGTTCCGGGCTGGTCACAGGCACGGGTGACAGCAGGTACAGATCTCAGCTTTGGCGTCCGGCATCGCGACGATCGTCTCGTGCAATGCGAATGGCAGGTGTCGGGCGGCGGCCGCTCGCATGGCTGCCAGATTCGGTGGCGACGAAGCGACGCCTCCGGTGACACCGTGAGGGTCCTGGTACGCAGTCCTGGCGGTGCCTTTGGGGTGGATGAGCTGGTGACACATACCTGGTTGCTGGCGACGAACCATGCGCCGAGTCTGTCGCCTCCATCCGTCACAGAGCTGGCACCTCTGCAGGTATTCACGCAGGCTCTGACCGTCAGCGATGCTGACAGCGATGCCGTCGCTCTGACTCTCGACCTGGCCCCCCCGGGCCTGCGCCTCGACGGGCGCCAGGGAATTCTGCAGTGGACACCAACAGGACAGCAGCTGGGTGCGCATCCTGTGCGTGTGCGTGCCAGCGACGGCCGCACTTCAACGGTCATCGATTTCGTGCTGACAGTGGGAGCCGCGCCGCGGCCGGCGCTGGCCTCAGGTTGCAGCGCCGCACTTGCGGCAAGTCCCAACCCCTTCCGCACCGATCTCACCCTCCGCCTGTGTCAGGCCACCGGGGTCACGGCTCGCGTCGATGTTGTCGATATGCTGGGCCGCCGGATTCGTCGGTTGCCCTGGCCGGCGGGATCAACCCGGCTCTCGTGGGATGCGCTGGACCAGGCGGGCCGGCCCGTGGCCACAGGCGTCTACTTCTTCGAGTGGCGCTCAGCCACGACGCGTCACCATGCCCGCGCAATCCGGCTGGAATGAATCACGGATGTACAGACGGCCCCGTTGCGCGTGTGGAAACGGGGCCGTATGACAGTGCCGGGAGAACTGTTACTTCTGGCCGTAGGCCGCCTTGAACTCATGTATCGTATCGTGCAGAATGGTCGTGTTTGCCGGATCGGTTGTCTGCTTGCTCTTCATTGCGTAGACCAGCATCTTGTGCAACATCATCAGGTGGTTCTTGTAGGTTTCAACCGCCTTCGCGTCTGTCAAATCAGGCAGCTTGATCCGTTGCGTCATGAAATATTGCGTGACGATTTCGCTGAGGTCATCGGCGTGCTTGTCCTTGTTCAACACCCAGCGCGTGATCTGATTCGCGTTGGCCGCGGGATCACTCGACAGTTCCACGATCTTGTTCATCGACTTCTCAATGGTTGTAACATTTTCGTCGAGCATGGAGAATCGCAGGTCGTCGCCATAGATCCCACAGGGGATCTCGCAGTGGGCGCGCGCCTCAGCGGCGGCAAACATGCTGGCAGTGGCAGCGCACAACAGCAACAGTCGGTAACGCATCCTCATCCTCCAATTGGCAGTGGGTTCGCTGGCAAGTCTAGCCGCCGGGCCGCGGTGATGCAACCACGCGCCATCCACTCAACACAAGGCAGATCCATGAGCGATGATACGTACTGCAGCCGCGTCTTCACCCCCGCCGGCGGCTTCACCGCCGGGATCGAGGGCCCGGGCGTGGATCACGAAGGCAACCTGTATGCCGTCAACTTCGAACGTCAGCACACGATTGGTCGGATCACACCTGCCGGCGAGTCGAGTGTTTTCCTTGAGTTGCCAGCACACAGTACTGGCAATGGTATCCGTTTTGACAGTGCCCGACGCATGCTGATCGCAGACTATACGGGCCACAACATTCTGCGTGTGGATTTGGGTAGCAGAGCTATCGAAGTCTTCGCCCATGAGCCGACCTTCCACCAACCCAACGACATCTGCATCGCCGCCAACGACATACTCTTCGCCAGCGATCCGGACTGGCAGACATCGACGGGTCAGATCTGGCGTGTTGACGTGGACGGCAAGGTAACGCTGCTGGAGAGCGGCATGGGGACGACCAACGGCATCGAGGTCAGCCCGGATGAGAAGATCCTGTACGTGAACGAATCCGTGCAGCGCAACGTCTGGGCGTATGATCTGTCAGCAGGCGGCGAAATCAGCAACAAGCGTCTGTTGATCCGGTTCCCGGACTTTGGCATGGATGGCATGCGCTGTGACGTCGATGGGAATCTCTACATAACTCGGCATGGCAAAGGCACCGTCGCCAAGGTGTCGCCCACCGGAGAGGTCCTGCTCGAGATCCAACTGCACGGCACGATGTGCACCAACCTGGCATTCGGCGGCGAAGACGGCTGTGCGTGTTATGTGACGCTCGCTGACGAGGGCAACATCGAGGTGTTTCGCACGGAGCGTCCAGGGCGCGCCTGGCAGTTGCGGCACAAATAGAAAAGCCCTCCGGACAGATGGAGGGAAGGGTGACTCGGCGGCCTGTTGTTGAACTCCCCTCAGTTCGACTCACTCATGTCTTCGATACTGCTGATCTGATCGCGGATCCGCGCCGCCTCTTCATATGCTTCTTCCGCAACGAGACGAACCAGTTGTGCCCGGAGTGTCTCCAGTCGACTTGGTGGCAGCGTGCCCACCTTTTCGGTCACGATCGCATCGCTCAGGGGCAGCAATGCGCCATTCCCAGCCATGTGCAGTTCCATCAAGGTCTGCAGTTCGTCGGTCTCGTCCCCTTCGTCGAGTGCTTCGCCAGCCTGTTGTACGGCACCCGACAGTTCCTCACCCAGTTCCGTGATGTCGAGAAGGCCGCTCAACTCACGACCTGCCTCTGCCATCACTTCCGGGCTCATGAAGATGGGGACCCCCATCAAGGTAGCGATGATCATGCCATCACTCGGCCGGCAGTCGAGATAGAACACTTCATCCTGCGTCTGAATGAGGAGATAGGCGTGAAAGGTCTCGGCCTTCAGAGTATGAATGACGAGTTGATGGACCTTTCCCTTGACGCGTTCCAGCAGATTCTGCAGCAGATTGTGCGTCAGAGGGCGGGGGAACGAGACGCGCTGCATGGCCATGACCAGATACTGCCCCTCGGGGCAACCAATGGAAATGGGCACGAACTTGCCCTCCTCTCCCTTGAGCACCACAAGGAAAGACTCGGGTGGTGTCACATCCGGATACGGATAGATACGCCAGATCTCAACCGGCAGCAGATGTTCGTTTTTGGCTTTTTGCATGGGAGAGGAGACGTGCGGTTTGCGGCAGCACGTCTATTGCCAAATATACCCGATCACGGAGGAGAATCAAGCAGGTCCACGGACCGTCACATGAGTCCATGCTCCTTGAGGCTGAGGAAATCATTGTCACAGATGATGATGTGATCGAGGATATCGATACCCATGATGCGCCCCGCCTCAACGAGTCGACTTGTCAGGTCGATGTCTTCCCGGCTTGGGGTGGCATCCCCCGAAGGGTGGTTGTGGGCCAGAATGATGCCGGCTGCCGTACGTGCGATGGCCACCTGGAAGACCTCACGGGGGTGCACGATCGATGCGGACAGGGAGCCGATGGAGATCACCTCTTGATGAATCACCTGATTGCGCGCATTGAGGTAGAGACAGAGGAAATGCTCTTTGCGTTGTTCGCGGATGTCGGTCAGCAGGGGGACGACGTCTGCGGGGCAGGAGACAACGGGTTGCACGCCGAGCCCTTTCTGCAGGCCTCGCCGGGCCAGTTCAAATGCGGCTGCCAGCAGCCCTGCCTTGACGCGGCCGACGCCCTGCAGTCTGCGGAGTGATTCCGGCTCCATGCGCATCAACTCTTCCTTCGGATGAACACCGAGTATCTGTCGCGCCACCTCCATCACGCCGTGACCGCGATATCCCGTACCGAGAACGATGGCCAGCAGTTCGTCGTCCCGCAGGCCCTGCACGCCATGGCGCGACAGGCGTTCGCGTGGCAGGTCGCCGGGGTGAGCGTGTCTGCCGTTGATGGCGGCACTATCCCGTACCGTGGGGGCGTAGGTTTCGCGCATGGCGGGTGGGCCTCCTGTGAGTGCTGGTGGGAGTTAGGAATCACGCGACTGTGTGCTCTGCAGGACGCTGGTGGTCGCAGTCCTGGCTGACGGGCACATTACTAAGCAGTCTTCGTACCAGCGGCCCGTGCCGATCCCCCCGTATATTCAATTCCCTGATGAAACTCACCCGCCACATCCCGATGATTGCGCGTCGCCCACTGACGGGCGCTCTGCTCACTGGCCTGTTGCTGGCGCTGGCGTTCCCCTGCCAGCCGGAGAATGCCTTCGCCTTTCTCTACGGCGGCGCGTGGGCGTGGATCGCCCTGGTGCCACTGCTGCTGGCGCTGGCCCACATCGGCAGCGCACGCCTTGCCTTTGGCCACGGCGCCCTGGCCGGCTTCATCTTCCACCTGTTGAGTCTCTACTGGATCGGCAATACCCAGGGAGGAGGCGCTGCGGTCATCTTCGGCGCCGTTCTTGGAGCTGCCTGGTTGAGCCTGTTCACCGGCGCCTTCGCTGTCAGCCAGTTGCTGTTGCTGCGCCGCTTTGGCCGGGACGCCATCCTGGCGGCACCGATCCTGTGGACCGCAATGGAGCATACCCTGTCCATGGGTGAGCTGGGTTTTCCATGGCTGTTGCTGGCCCACAGCCAGGCGGGCTTTCCACTGCTGCTGCAGCACGCCACGGTGACCGGAGCTTATGGTGTATCCTTTGTGATCGTGCTGACGGCAGCCCTGATTGCGGTTGCCCTCCAGCGTGAACGCGGTGGTGTATGGCTGCTGGCTGCCACAGCCGTGCCGGCGTCGATTCTGATCATTGGCCTGCTGTCCATGGAGCCCGGTGATGAGGGGGATGTGTGGGTTGCTGTGGTACAGAACAACATGGGCCTGGCCAAGTGGCAGACAGGTGGCCTGGAGGCCAGCCTGGCCTCCCTCGGGGCGTTGAGTCGTCAGGCTCTGTCCGGCTCGCCAAAGCCGGATCTGATCGTCTGGCCGGAGACAGCGGTGCCGTGCAATCTGGGGTGGCAACCTGGCTGTCGGCGCCGTATGCATGATCTTGCGGAGGAATACGACACGCCGATTCTGACCGGCGGCGCGGACACGGATGCCCAGACCCGCGAACCGTACAACAGCGCGTTCCTGTTTCAGCCAAACACCCCGGATGTGCCATCGTACGCCAAGATGCACCTGGTACCTTTTGGTGAGCGCACGCCCTGGCGCGACTCGCTGTCGCTGCTGCGTGACATCGACTGGTCGGTGCTGACAGGTGATCTGGGACCTGCCGAGTTCGCCCGCGGCACAAGACGAACGCTGTTCCCCGTTGCCACGGCGACCGACACGGCACGGTTTGCGCTGCTGATCTGTTTCGAGTCCGTATTTCCGGACCTGGTCCGTCGCTCTGTTGCGCAGGGGGCTGATTTCCTTGTCATCATCACCAACGATTCCTGGTTCGGGGCCACGGCAGGACCATTGCAGCATGCCGACATCGCCGTCCTGCGCGCCGTCGAGAACCGCACCGCCATCGCCCGTTGCGCGACGAACGGCGTCTCGTTATTCATAGATCGCTTCGGGCGCACGCGATTGCACACCACATTCGGCACGGCTGCGGTGCGTGTCGGTGACGTCGCCCGACGGCAGGACAGTACTTTCTACACACGACACGGCGATCTGTTCGCCGGTGGCAACCTGATGATCTCCCTCCTCCTGCTGCTGGTGGCACGTATCCCGCCGGCGGTCTGGGCCCGACAAGGTCTGGGCCCGACAACGCATGACCCACAACGATTACTGACGACGATGACTGACGACGATGACTGACGAAGTGAGCCCTCTTGTTCCCGCAGCTGACGCCGATGAAGAAGCCGTCGCCGGTATGCCGTTCCTTGAGCATCTCGAGGAGTTGCGCTGGCGCATCCTGAAGTCCCTGGCGGCGATCCTGGTGGGTGCTGCCATATGCTTCGCTTTTTCCGATCCCCTGCTGCATCTGCTGACCTCCCCCTACGAAGATGCCGTCCGCAGCCTCCAGGAACAGGGTACTCCCGGACCGGTGGAGGCGATGAAGCGTTGGCTTGAGGAAGTGCGCGGCCTGCGCGTCCCGGAAGCATCCCTGGAGGATGCGACACAACCGGCAGTGCCCTACAACCGTCAGTTGCAGTCCCTGAAGGTGATGACCTGGTTCTTCGTCAGTATGCAGGTGGCCCTGCTCGGCGGTCTCATCCTGGCCCTTCCCGTCGTCTTTTTTCAGTTCTGGCGTTTCGTCGCGCCAGGACTGCTGACGACCGAGAAAAAGCTGTTCCTGCCGATCGTCGCCATGAGTGTCGTCTGCTTCACCGCCGGCGCCGCCGTGGCCCACAGCCTTGTACTACCCATCGGTCTGCGCTTTTTCCTCAGTCTCGAGCCCAAAGACATGACGTCCCAGTGGGCGGTTGACGAGTACATGGGATTTGTTCTGCGGCTGATCTTCGGCTTCGGCATCGTCTTCGAGATGCCCGTTGTCAGTCTGTTCCTGGCCCGCCTTGGCCTGATCACCGCCGATTATCTGCGCGGCATC
>JAQCJA010000178.1 GCA_027593305.1 bacterium | reverse complement strand
CCAGCCAATGATCCGACCCCGACTTATAACACGAGCAGCTACGCCAGCAGCAGCAGCACCGATACAGCCAGGGGCTGCCAGTGCCAGCGCCGCTGCTGGCGATGGTACCGCAACCAATCCAGAGCCAGCAGCAGGCCTGGCACGACAACGGCCTGTTCCTTGGCCAGCAATGCCAGGCCGTAAAACACGCCTCCCGCCACCCAGCGGCGCCAGCCTCCGGGCCGATTCCAGATACACAGCGCCGCCAGCGCCGCCGCCGTCGCCAGCAGATCCGCACGCCCCGCGACAGCGACCACGGCTTCGGCGTGGCCCGGCAGCACAGCGAAGAGCGCCGCTGCCCACAGACCGACCCGGTCACCGGCGACATCGCGCAACAAGCGCCAGGCCAACAGGGTGACGACGATGTGCAACAACAGATTCGTCGCGTGGTAGGGCAGCGGCTGCAGGCCGAACAGGGCCCGCTCCGTGGCCAAGGTTGTGAGCGTCAAAGGGCGGTAGAGGCCGGACTCTGCGTTGGCGTCGTACCCGGCCCAGTAGTCCTGGCTGAAGAATGCGACGAAGTCGAAAGCTGCCACTGCTTCATTCTGCTCAATGAGGCCATGATCATCGAGAGTGAAGTCATTGGGCAGGGCGTTGAGATATGGCAGTGCCGCCGCCAGCAACAGCAACCACACGGCACGTCGACCCTCGGGACCTGTCACGTCGGGTGAACCTGCATCCGCAACAGATTCGGGCGCTGCGTCATCTGCAGCCTACTGGGCCGCCGGCTCCGGCATGAAGAACTCGAAGCGTGACTTGTCGTCGTGCTCGGGGATGTCGGTGGGGACAATGCCGGGCGAGTTCCGCGCTGCCAGAACGATCTGCTTGTTGAAGCCGCTCACCTGTTCGGCCGCCAGATACTCCTGTACCGGCATCCAACGACTCTCGGCGATCTCCTCTGCCTCGATGGTGATCTCTTCGCTCAGAGGTTTGAGGCGGCAGACGAAGTAGATGTCTGACTTGCCGTAGCGGTATCCATGCCAATGGCGGAAACAGACCAGGGCATCGAAGCGGGTGCGTACACCCATCTCCTCAAAGACCTCACGGACAACGCCCTGTGCCAGATGCTCGCCTTCATCGAGGGCACCCCCTGGGAGCTTGAAACGGGGCGGCCGTTTGGGGTCGCGATGGTAGCGCTCGCGCACGACGAGCAATTCGTCCCGGTCATTGATGGCAACACCCCCGGCCCCGATGTAGTGTGACGAAAAGGCGGGAATAAAAGCGCCTTCTTCCAACTGCAGCGTCATCATCAGATAACGACTGTCGCTGTGGTGGAAGCCGAAGCCGGCGGCCACGGCCGGTGGAATCAGATCGGCACGCTCGATTGGCACCTCCAGCCAGACGACGCGGTAGCCATCGTTGCGCCACACACGCAGTGAATGCTGCAAACGCACGGCGAAACGCACTGGGTCTGCATCGAGCCCGTCCGGCCTGGGCAGGATGCCGCCAAAGGGATTTTCCGCAGCGGGAAGAACGTCTGGAATGTCAGTCACTCGGCAGCTCAAAGTCGGTGTGAGGTCGAAGGCGTGCTACATGGTGGGTGGGTGGCTTTGTCATGTCAAGTTTCGTTGTGATGTGCGGCACGCCGGCGGCGACGCACTGGATCCTGCGACCCACAAGATGTTGCGTAGCGGATGGCCAAGTTTCGTGAATATCGGTATTATTGCTCGGATCATCCGCAACCTGAGCGAAATAGAACAAAACTCAACAGCAGCCGTTACACTCCACGAGAGGAGCCCAGCAGATGCCATTTTCCTTCGAGAACTCAAAGGGGAAGTCCTACATCCTGCACCAGCGGACCACCCAACTGAAGAACGGGAATTCACAGACGATCTTTTTCTTCGCCAAGGAAGCCAAGGACGGCGCCATTGACGCTGTCCCTGAAGGTTATGAAGTCGCCGAGAGCAAGAATGGGCTTCCCGTGCTGAAGCGTGCCAACAAAGAGAACAAAGCCTAACGGCACGACAGGCCGGAGCCGTTGACTTCAGCCGATCGCAGGCCCGCTCAGACGCACTCTGGCGCCGTCAAGTTGCACCTCGTGTACGGAGCCGGTGGGCAGCGTCAGAGCCGCAAGCTCACTGAGCCCCCGACCCATCCAGTGCAGCAGCAGCAGCGCAATCGGATCTCTGTGAGACACGGCGATCACGCGATCGTACTGCCGGGCGCTGGCGACCCAGGCGATCATGCGGGCCCGCAACGAGGCAGCCCCCTCAATGCCCGGTACGCCATCCTCCGTGATGTACGGCGTCGGCAGGGCGGAAAACGGCTTGCCCTGGTAGCCGCTGACGTCGGTCTCTGCCAGCAGTGGCTCGATGACGGGGGTCAGTTGCAGCCGGCCGGCGACGATACTTGCCGACTCCCGGGCCCGCTCCAGTGGCGAGGTCAGCAACGCGTCGAAGGGGCCGCGCGCGGACAGCGCCTCGGCAGCACTGCCGATTTCGGCCCGACCAGACTCACTGAGCCGATACCCCGGCAGGTGCCCGTAAACAATGCCCTCCGGGTTGTGGACTTCGCCGTGCCGTAGCAAGTAAATCGTTGTCATATTTCGGTCCCCCTGCCGCTGTATATTGCGTTGCATGTTCAACTCGGGTGACAGTCGCCCGAACCCGTCCCGCCGGTGGCGATCACTGTCCGTCAGATGCAGGTGCGCAGCGTCCTCACACGGACCCGTGGTTTTCTGCGCACCGCGTGCTCGCCTACGCTGCAACTCTCCCAGGGTTGCTCCTGTGGTTCGGCCCTGTGCGACGTCGGTTGTGACGTCGGCCGCAACGGACGTTTGGCCGCCTTCCTGTCCGGGGCGATGGCCAGCGTCGAGGCTGCGTGCACGGATCTCGCCTATCGCGACCGGATGGTCGACATTGCCCGTCGCCGTTTGCCCGGACGTGTCGGCGTCAGCGTCGACGGTTTCGCCGGCCGCTTCCTCTTACCCTGAGGTCATGGGATGAACCAGCACTTGTCACGACGACTGCTCGGCAGGACCACCACCCGCAAGTCCTGGTTGCAGGTGCTGGATGACGCCCTGCCCCGTTTGCATGGCGTCACGACACCGGCCGGCTGGAAGCAACGAGCCACACAGGTGCGGGCGGATCTGCTCGAACTTTTTTTCCAGGGGCACCCGCAGGGACTGCTGGAGCAGACGCCACGCGTACAATGGCTGGGCGTCATCGAGGCTGGACCCGGATATCGCATTCGCAAGCTGCGCTACGAAGGTTACCCTGGGTTGTGGGTCCCGGCCCTGCTTTACGAGCCGACGATGCTGCGAGGCAGAGTCCCCGCCGTGCTCAACCCGAACGGGCATCACGCCGGCGGCAAGGCGATGGACTACAAGCAGGCACGCTGCATCAATCTTGCCAAGCGCGGTATGCTGGCGCTGAACACGGAGTTCATCGGCATGGGCGAATTGCGCGCTGATGTCGATCACGCGCGCATCGCCCTGCTCGATGTCTGCGGTGTTGCCGGCATCGGCGTCTTCTATCTGCTGATGAAGCACGCCCTGGACGTGCTGCTGGCCCATCGTCATGCCGATGCGGAACGTGTTGCCATGACGGGACTCTCCGGCGGCGGCTGGCAAACGGGTCTGCTCTCCGCAGTGGATGAACGGATCAAGGTTGTCGTGCCTGTTGCCGGCTTCTCCGCCATGTGGCAGCGCCGCAACTGTCCGCAGGACATCGGTGATCTGGAGCAGTGTCCGGCGGACATGTGCACCATCGCTGACTACGACGTGCTGGCCGCCATGTTTGCGCCCAGACCAACCCTGATGATCTACAACCGTGCCGACGATTGCTGTTTCCAGACAAAACGGGCCCGCCTGTCCATCTACCGCCCGGCGCGAAAGATCTTCGAACTGCTGGGTGCCGGGGAACAACTGGAACTGCACGACAACGTCGATCCGGGCACACACAACTACGAGCGCGACAACCGCTGCCAGTTGTATCGTTTCCTGAACAAGCACTTCGGTCTCGATACGGCGGCCGATGATCTGCCTTTTGTCGACGAGTTGCGCAGCGAGGCCGAACTGAATGTCGGCCTGCCAGCCGACAATGCGACGTTGCATTCGTTGGCATTGGACCAATTGCACACCATACGACGCAGCCGTTCCGGACGCCGATCCCGGGCGCCGGCTGCCGACCGCAAGCGCCTGCAGAATCTGCTGCGGTTGCCACAGTATGCCAACGTGGTCGCAACGGCCAGGGGTGCTGCCGTGCTGCGTGAGGGCAGCAGCGTTCAGCAGCAGGTACTGACCGTGGGGCCCTGGATGATTGCCGCCACCACCTGCACACCCGCCGCTGGCGCCCGGGGCGGCACGGAGATCTTCATCAGCGATGGCGGGCGGGCGGCAGGCGGCCATCCCGGTCTGCTGGATGGGCGACGAGTGATCGCTGTGGATCTGTTTGGCACCGGCGAAGCAGCAACAACGTTTCAGGAACCGATGCTGCTGACCTGCGCCGGTGAGCGGCCGCTCGGCATCCTCACGGCGCAGTTGCTTGCTGTGGCCGCCTGGGCATGTCGGCGGTACCGGAATGCCAGCGTGCACCTGCGCGCCAGCGGCCGTTCCATGCCCGTCGTGGGCCAGCTGGCCACAGCCCTACACCCACAGCGGTTCGCCAGTCTGACGACCTACGGCGCCCTCGACTCGCTGGATCGACTGATTGATCTGCCAGTGGCTTACACGACCCACCCCGAGCTCTTCTGCCCGGGGCTGCTGGCTGAGTTCGACCTGCCCGACCTGCAGCGCCTGTCAGCGCCCATGCCCCTCATCGACGCGGCCCGGGGGCCGTTGCGCTGAAGCAGAGCCGGGCGCACCAGCGACCGCCGCAGCGCACGTGACCCACCAGCTTCTGCAGCGCCCGCTACGAGTAGATCTCGCGCAGCCGTCGTGCTGCCTCGGCCTGGTTGCGCAACTTCTGGTAGACCTCATCAAGATTGACACGCGCCGCGGATCCGGGGGCAAAGCCACAGTCCGGATTCAACACGATGCGCTCGGCGCCAACAATCTCGACGGCTTTCTCCACGCGCTCGACAATGGTCTGTGCATCATCAACTTCTCCGGGATGCACACTGACGCACCCCAGGCCGATCTCTATGTGGTCGGGCAACTGTTCGAGCACGTCGACATCGCCGGCGCCAGGGCTGGTGAACTCCAGGGTCAGGTGGTCGACGTCGAGACGGGATAGATCGTTGACGATGTGGTTGTAACTGCCGGAATGGTACGCCTCACCGCGAACCCGGGCGCCGGCCCGGCGACACAGATGGACGGCGCGCACAATCTGGTCTCCGACATCTGCAAGAACTTCGTTGTCCATGTCCGCGGAGAACTCCGCCTCGGCATCGGCACCATCCCATTCGTCGTCGTACTGGGCGCGGATCTCGGGATCCACCAGCAGGCACAGATGCGGGTCGTCGACCTGGATCATATCCGCCCCGGCTTGTGCCACCAGCGCCGCTTCCCGACGCAACAACGGCGCCACAGCTTCAGCGAAGGCCATGGGCGTCTCATAAACTGCGGAGGACCGTTCCGCCTCCCACATGCGTTCGGCCAGCAGCGCCGGCGACGGCAAGGTTGCCTTGATCAGGCGATCCGTACGCGAGCGGAGAAAGGCGACTTCGGCAGCAATCACCCCGGATGCCTTGGACGAGACCTCACCGGTGACAACGGTCCATGGCCGGCCATCCTCTGCGTAGCCAAGCTCGAAACCATGTGCCATTTCCGCGATGATGCCGATGTAGGAGGCCCGGCGCCATTCGCCGTCGGAGATCACATCGATGCCGGCTGCCTCCTGCACGCAGATGGCAAAGGCGACACCTGCATCAAGGCGACCCTCCCAGCCCTGTTCCCGCCAGCCATCAACGACGATCTCGCGCACGTAATCGGGACGGGGCAGCGAACCGACGACGGCTGTGGGGAAGAGCAATCCACTGCGCTCTACGAGGCTTGGCATGTCATACCTGCTTTCACACCTTGGGCTCAAGGAAGGGCGTTGACCTGTAAGCTACACAGCTACGGATGCATCCGCCCACAAAGGGCAGCGGGTCAGAGCCTGGCGAACCTGGCGGGCCAGAGCTGACGGGCCTGAGCAAAGTCTTCTTCTGTATCGACCTCCATGTACTGCCCGTCGGTGGTCACCATGTGGAAAGGCAGACCGGCAGCCAGCATTTCTTCGTAGAGGTGGATGAGATACGCCTTGCAGAAAGGGGTCCCGCTCTTCCAAACCTTGCCGTCGTGCAGCTGTCGTGCGTTGTGGTAGGCGGCCCGCAGGGAGCGGGCCCCGGTAGCAGAGAAGCGTGCCACACCGATGTATTCGCCATGTGCTTGCGCCGCGTCGATGGAGCGATTCACCTGCAGGATCTGATCACCGACGGCGATGACCTTTTCGGCATCCTCCTCGGGATGCTGGCTGCGTCCGGCGTAGCGGGAACGCCAGTCCGTATCGACGCAGAGCACGCGATCGGCCGGGTGGTCGATGGCTCGACGCACGACATCGTGTCGATAGAGGATGTCGGCATAGGTGACGACGAAGCCGTCGTCCATGCAGTCCTCGGCGCACATCAATGATGCCAGAATATTGGTCTGTGACCACTCCGAGTTGTGGCGGAACGTCAACTGTGGATAGTCGCGCTGCACCTGGTCGATGCGATAGCCGCCGATGAAGACGATGTCATCAACGCCGGCATGCCGCAGAGCCGCCAGCAACCAGTCCAGGATCCGGTGGTCGCCGATCGGCGCGTAGGGTTTGGGTTGGTCATCAGTGAGAGCCTTGAGGCGACTGCCTCTGCCGGCGCCGAGAATGATCGCTCGCATGGCGCTGGAGTATAGCTGCCCGTGAAGGACCCGGCCACCTCTCCCGTGTCCGTATTCCACGGTATTGCGCCGTTGCCGGTCAGCCGATTGCTTGATTGTTGGCACTTCGTGTCTGCCCACGCGCCTCACCTCGCTCTGCTCTGGCCGGCCTGAAGGAGTCCCATGGTCTCACAGAACGGCAATCTGCTCAAGGTCCTGAAGCGTATCACCGTCTTTAATGGACTCTCACCCACACAGTTGCAGAAGCTGATCGGCATCTGCACGAGTCGGAAGCTGGCCAGGGGCGAAGCGCTCTTCGAACGTGGCCAGGCCAGCGATGAGATGTAGATACTGGTGCGTGGCGCCATTTCGTTGCTCCGCCAGGACGATGTCGAAATGGCCCGCTTCGAGCCCGTTTCGCCGCTGGGAGAACTGGGCATCGTTGCCAACTTTCCGCGACGGGTAACGGCGCGCTCAACGGATGACTCCATGGTACTGGTGCTGGCACGCCGGGGCTTCGACATGCTGATGGCCGACGATCTGAAGATGTCGGTCACCGTTCTGCGCAACCTGGTGCTGCTCATTTCGGCACGCATCGATGAAGACAATGTGCGCGCCTTCGAGCACAAGGAGTTGCGTTCGCGCCTGGGTCGCCTCGAACGGGAACGGAATCTCACCCAGCAGGCGCTGGCCGCCAGTGGGGTCGACACCGGTGAGATTCAGTCCCGCGTCGATGCCCAGATGCGCGCCGCTGTGCCAACGATTCTCATCGTTGATGATGAATCGCAGATCTGTGAGTTTCTCTCTCGCGCCCTGGCGGAGTACAACATCATCACCGCCGGGGATGGCGTCGACGCTCTCGAGGCGGCCGCCGCTCAGCCCCCCAGCATCGTCATCACCGACGTCAATATGCCCAACATGAATGGCCTCGAATTGCTGGAAAAACTGAAAGCCCGGTGGCCGGACCTGACCGTAATCGGACTCTCGGGTTATGTTGATGAAGCGGCTGCTGGCAAACTTGGCTTCGACGACTTCGTCTGCAAGCCGATGCGCGTCGCCCAGTTGCGCAACACCGTAAAGGCACACCTCGAAAAAACGGTCTGAGTCTGCTTGGAACCTCGTGTCAGTTTCATCACCCTCGGAGTCCTGGAGCTGACACGGGCGACGCGCTTCTACTGCGATGTCCTCGCCTTTGGCCTGTTGCCCTCGTCCACGGCGGATGTCTCTTTTTTTTCTCTGGGGGCCCTGCGGCTGGCTCTCTATCCCCGGCACCTGCTGGCAGCGGGCGCCGGCGTGGACAACGTTCCTGACAACGTTCCTGACAACGGGGCTGGCGTCACCGCCGGCCCGACATTTGCCCTGTCCCACAATGTCGCTTCTGCTGCGGCTGTCGATGCCCTGCTGGCACATGTACAGCAGCACGCCGGTCCGTATGGTTGTCGTGTGACACGCGTTGGCGCCGCAACTGCATGGGGCGGCTATATGGGTTATTTTGCTGACCCGGATGGCTTCCTCTGGGAGGTCGCGTGG
>JAQCJA010000177.1 GCA_027593305.1 bacterium | reverse complement strand
GCCGGGCAGCTGCATGCCGGGTGCCAGATCTGACATCTGCTCCACACCTTCCATGAATTCGAAGGCTTCGAACTGTTCCCGCGGGTCACGACCGGGGCGGGCCAGCTCGGCGACGATGTCGCGCAGCGTCGGCAGGCCAATGCTGTCATCGACGTACGATTCCAGGTTGATCCGCTCGCGCAGGTCCGCACGTGCGATCAACTCGGGCACCGTACATCCCAGATCCCTGGCCATGCGGTCGACCAGCGCGTAGCGCTCAGGGTGAACGGCGCTGGCATCCAGAGGATGATCGGCGCCCCGGATGCGCAGGAAACCGGCTGCCTGCTCATAGGCCTTCGGACCCAGGCGTGGCACGTCGAGCAGCTGCCTGCGGGTGCGAAAGGCGCCATGTTCGCGACGGAAGGCAACGACGTTCGCCGCCAGCTGTGGCGACAGACCGGACACATACGACAACAGCCTGCCGCTGGCGGAGTTCAGTTCCACGCCGACGCTGTTGACGCAGCTGGTGACGACGTCGTCGAGGCTGTTCTGCAGTGCCTTCTGATCGACGTCATGCTGGTACTGACCGACGCCGATTGATTTGGGGTCGATCTTGACCAGTTCCGCCAGAGGATCGGTGAGTCGACGGCCGATGGACACGGAGCCGCGTACCGTCAGGTCATGGTCGGGGAATTCCTCGCGCGCCACTTCGGAGGCCGAATACACCGACGCACCCGACTCATTCACCATCACCACCTGGACACCCGGAATCTGCAGGCCGCGCACAAAACGCTCGGTCTCCCGGCCACCGGTGCCATTGCCGATGGCGATGGCGGCGATCTGGTACTTCTGGCACAGGGCGCGCACCGTGTCGGTTGCCGCCTGCGTCTGGCGATCGGGAAAAATGACATCGTCATGCAACAGACCGCCCTGGGCGTTGAGGCAGACGAGCTTGCAGCCCGTGCGCAATCCAGGGTCCAGCGCCAGTACGGGCTTTTCGCCGAGAGGTGAGGCCAGCAGCAACTGGCGCAGGTTCTGGGCAAAAACCCGGATCGCCTCGGCGTCGGCACGCTTGCGTGTGTCGATGCGCATCTCCGTTTCCATCGTCAGCGACAGCAGCCGCTTGAAGCTGTCGCCGATGGCGACTCGGACCTGCGCGGCGGCGGCGTTCTCGGATGTCAGGAAACGCCGCTCCAGTGCGGACAGACAATCGCCCTCGGGACCCAGGATGCGCAGGCTCAGCACTTTTTCGTTCTCACCACGGCGCATGGCCAGGATGCGGTGCGAGGGTGCCTTGTTGATCGGCTCCTCCCACTCGAAGTAATCGCGATACTTCTGTGCTTCGGCTTCCTTGCCCCGCACGAGGGTGCAGCGGAAAATGCCCTGCCGCTCGTAGAGGCGGCGCAGTTCGGCGCGCGCCGGGGCATCTTCGCTGATCTGCTCGGCGATGATGTCGCGGGCACCGGCGAGGGCGTCCTCGATGGTGGCCACTTCCTTGTCCGCGTCAACAAAGCCAGCGGCCGCTGCCTGGGGATCACAATCGTTGCGTTGCGCGAAGAGCAACTGTGCCAGTGGCTCGAGTCCGCGCTCACGGGCCATCGTGGCCCGTGTGCGCCGCTTGGGACGAAAGGGCAGGTAGATGTCCTCAAGAACGGACAGGGTGCCTGCCGCCTGCACCCTGGCGCGCAACTCATCGGTCAGCACGCCCTGGTCTTCGAGGGACTTGAGCACCGTCTCGCGGCGCTTTTCGAGATCGTGGAGTTGCAGCAGACGGTCCCGGATGGCGGTCACGGCGACCTCATCCAGACTGCCGGTCTGTTCTTTGCGATACCGGGCGATGAAGGGGATGGTGCCACCTTCATCGAGAAGGGCGGCGGTGGCGGCAACCTGTTGGGGGGGGATGCTGAGTTCAGCGGCAATCAGGGGGACAAAGCGGTCTTGCAATCAAGTCTCCAGTAACATGGTGGCAGGAATCACGCTGTCGAAACTCAGCAGGTTGGCAGCCCGCCGCCAGTCCACGAGAGACTGATCACCCACCAGCTTGCTGCGGTGTGGCACACCGGGGTAGAGCAGGTCGGCCAGCAGTTGCGCCGGCAGACCCGGGTAGTTGTGCCGATCGACGATGAACAAGGTGTGGTGGCCGCGGAAGGGCGTGGTCAGGGCCAGCCGCATGGCACGGCATGCCTCACCCAGTTCGATGAAGCTGAAGTAGTTGTGGCGCAGCGACATCAGGCGCTGCTCTCCGACCGGAAGCTGACTCTTGCTGCCACCTTCGTAGGCCCGTCCCCGGCGGGCTTCGTCAAAGGCGGCCTGCATACGTTGCAGTTCGACATGCGCCGCCTGCGCACCGAGCGCCGCCAGGCGTTGCACCGCAGCCTGCGTGTCGCGCAGATCGTCGGCCTGTTGTTGCCGTTGGTTGGACAGACTCGACAGACCGGCACCGAAGCGCAGACAGATGTTGTGGATTCCCTCCCTGCGGGCGAAGTAGGCACCGATGTCCTCGGTGATCTGCTTGCTGAAGGAGTAGGCGTCACTCGTCGATCTGGGATGGTCCTCGTCGACGGGCAGATAGTTGAGCTCGAAAGGGACTGTGCCGAAGAAATAACCAATGGCGTTGATGGAACTGGCGACGACGACGTGGCCGATGCCGGCCTCGGCGCAGGCCTGAAACAGCCGGAAGGTTCCGGCACAGTTCAACTCGAAGATTCCATCCGGCGTGCCCTGGCGCGGGACGGGGATCGCTGCCAGATGCAGCACTGCATCGATGTGCTGCAGATGGGGGGCGAGGGCACCGACTTGCGTCAGGTCGCAGAGACGAAAGTCGATGCCGGCGTCGCGATCCGCATCCGGCTCCCGCACATCGATGCCGCACACGTCGTGCCCGGCGGCGAGCAGATCCGCACAGGCGGCGACGCCGACACGACCGGCGCAGCCCGTGACGAGAACGCGTGTGGGCGGCAAATCCGTAGCGCTCATCGACGAGTTTGCTCGCACTTCAGGACTGCCGCGTGACGATGTTGAGATCCCAGTCCCGCCAGTAGGCGCGCAGGGGGTCAGCAACGGGCCAGCCGGCATAGATCTCGTCCCAGGTCAGCCAGTTCATGTGCGGGGTCAGAGAGTCCTCACGCACGGGGTGACTGCGCGGCTGGTAGCGGAAATCGCAGGACAGGCGCAGGCGCTCGGTCTGGTTGTCGCGACCCTGGTGAATCATGAGGCTGTGCAGGAAGAGCACGTCGCCACAGGCGAAGTCGCCGCCCGCCCAGATGCCATCGCTGGCGACGTCGACGGCACGACCACCGGCGCCCTGAGCTTCGTGTACGTCGTGGAAGCCGGTGAGATGGGAGCCGGGCAACACGGCGAGGCTGCCCAGTTCCGCGCGGCAGTCGCCGAGGGGAAACCAGCAGGTCCACGTGTCACGACTGCCGCCGATGTAGAAGTGATCCTGGTGGGGTGGCGTCGAATGGCTCGCCGAGCGCGGGAAGATGGCCCGCAGGATGTTGCGCGGGTGGGGCAGCACCGATTCACCGAAGAGCAGCTCGAGGGTTGCCAGGATCGACGGCGTCAGAGCCAGGGCGTGGAATTCGCGCAGCTTCTGCACATCATCGTAGAAGGCCTTCCAGCGTGGGTCCCCCGTGGATTCGATGATCTCGTCATCGGTGCGGGCCACCCCATCCAGCAGATCCGTGTCGGCCTTGAGCCAGTCGTGATTCCGACAGATCTTCAAGACCTGCTCGCGCACCTGGTGGATGGGGCCGGTATCGAGCAAGCCCGGAAAGAACAGGTAGCCCAGATTCTCGGCGCGGGCGCGCAGAGCCGGCGCATCACTGAGCAGTGGCGTGGCGTCGAGGAAGGGCTCGACGGTGTGCATGGGGGTCATGGCCATGGAAGTTTGTCCTGCCGGGTTTGCGAGTCTGTCACGAAAGGATAACGTCTGAGTACCCGGAACCCCAGTGGTCACCAGATGGCCGACGGCCACACCTGGTGGTTCATGACGCTGATTTGAACGCCTGCCCGGAGGTATCTGCCCTGATTCGCACCGCCGCCGTGCAGTTCATGCACCGACCTGCCGATCTGGCCTACAACTGGGGTCGCGTCGAGCACTTCTGTGCTCAGGCCGCCGTCCAGGGCGTACAGATCATCGCATTTCCGGAGATGTGCATCACCGGCTACTGGCATGTGCGCCATCTCAACCGGGCGCAGGTGGAGGAACTCGCCGAGGTTGTCCCGATGGGCGCCTCGAGTCAGCGCCTGGTCAGGATATCGGCACAACACAACATGATCATCGGCGTCGGGCTGATCGAGGCGGGCCAGGACGGCCAGTTGTACAACACGTACGTAGTGGCGCAACCGGATGGCCGCGTCGATGCGCATCGCAAGCTGCATTGTTTCGTCAGTCCCCACATGGCGTCGGGAAACCGCTACACGGTATTCGACACCCACCTGGGTTGTCGCCTCGGTGTGTTGATCTGCTGGGACAACAACCTGGTGGAAAACGCGCGCCTGACGGCGTTGCAGGGGGCCCAGATCCTGCTGGCACCACACCAGACCGGAGGCTGCGCTTCTCGCAGTCCCCACGCCATGGGCCGCATCGATCCGGCGCTGTGGCACCAACGCGAGCAGGACCCCGAGTCGATCCGCCAGGAGTTCGTCGGCCCCAAAGGCAGGCAATGGTTGCTGCGCTGGTTGCCGGCGCGGGCCCACGACAATGGCATGTTCCTTGTGTTCGCCAATGGCGTCGGATTGGATGACGATGAAGTGCGCACGGGCAACAGCATGATTCTCGACTGTTACGGACGGACGCTGGCCGAAACCGATGTTGCCGCCGATGCCCTGGTGGTTGCCGATCTGGATCTGAGCCTGCTGGATCGCTGCACGGGCCGGCGCTGGATTCGCGGGCGGCGTCCTGAGCTGTACGGGCCACTGGCCGAGGCGACGGGCGCCGAACTGGACCCCCGGGCGGCGCGTTTCTCCGAAGATGGCACACTGTGAGTCTCAATGGGGGTCCGGCAGAACAGTTCTCCGCGTGTCCGACTTTGCATATTCTATGCGGGCTGGTAGACGATCACGTAAAACAAGCGTGAGCCATGGCTGAGGAATGGATCAACGTAGGACTGCTCAGGGCCGCCAAGAACGGCAACGCCAAAACTGTAAGTATGGCGTTGACCCGGGGGGCTCGTCCGGATGTCATCGATGAGGCGGGCAGTACGCCGTTGATGCTCGCTGCCGGGCTGGGGCACCTCGAGGTCGTAAAGGTGCTGCTGGCGGCAGGTGCCGAAGTGGAGGTGGCGGATCATTCGGGCTGGACGCCACTGCTGCGGGCCGCACGTCGTGGCCATGTTGATGTCATGGAGGTCCTGAGTGAGGCGGGGGGTGACATCAATGCCACCGATCGCCTCGGCTGGACGGCGCTGTTGCGTGCCGCCCGCAACGGCCACGTCGAGGCGGTGCAGTTCCTGCTGAAAGCCGGCACCGACGTAAACGCGCAGAACGGCGAGGGCAATACGGCCCTGATGCTGGCGTCGGGTTGGGGACAGATCGGCGCTGTCGAGCAGCTGCTGCAGGCCCATGCCGATGTCGATGTGAGGAACAAATCAAATCATACAGCGCTGATCTACGCCGCTCTCAAGGGACCTGTCGACCTTGTGTGGCTGCTGTTACGGGCCGGAGCGGATGCAACGGCTGCGGACAGCACCGGGATGACGGCACTCATGCTGGCGGCAAAACAGAGTGATCTGGCGGCGGTGCGGGCCCTGCTGAAGGCGGGCGCCGACGTCACGGCCAAGGATCGAACGGAGCGCTCAGCACTGACGCTGTCAACAGATGAAAAGGTCAAGAAACTGCTGCAGGCGACGGAGGCCATGGTTCTGGAAAAGGCAAGCAGCCGCTCGGCCATCACCGAGGCAGCCAGATCAGGAAGTGCCGTCGAACTGCAGGCCCTCATCAATGCCGGCGCCGATGTCAACGCGCCGGACGATTCCGGGCGCACACCATTGATGTATGCCGATTCGCGGGTCGTCGTCGAGTTGCTTGCCAAGGCGGGGGCCAATCTGGATGCCAAAGACGAGACGGGACGTACGGCACTGATGCACGCGGCGCGAACCCCGCTGATCCATGCGGCACGCAAGGGCAATCTGGAAGTCGTCGAAGCACTGCTGACCTACGGAGCCAAACCCGAGGATGGCGATCGCCACGGCAAGACGGCGCTCATGTTCTCCGCCGAGGCGGGCCACCTGGACACCGTGCGCGCCCTGCTCGATGTCGGCGCCAGCGTCAAGACAACCACAGTCACGGGGCGAAATGCCCTGATGTTCGCGTCGACGGAACCGATTGCTGAGTTGCTGCTGGCAAGAGGCGCGGATGTGGCGGCTCGCGACGCGGCAGGCCGCACGGCACTGATCTTTTCACCCAACGGTGATGTAACGCGGGCTCTTCTCGGGTCCGGTGCAGCGGTCAACGAAGCCGACGACGAAGGCAACACACCGCTCATCTGTGCCGCCAGCGATGGTGACCTGGAAATCGTCAACTTGCTGTTGCAGGCTGGCGCCGAGACGCAATGCATCACCGGGTCCGGGCGTACGGCGCTGATGTTCGCCGCCACGGCAGACATCGTCGTTGCTCTCGTGGAGTCTGGTGTCGACATCAATGCCCGCGATCAGGCCGGCAATACCGCCCTGCATCGTGTCGCTGAGGATGGCGAGGAGGCCGTCGTACAGGCGCTGTTGCAGGTCGGTGTCAAGGTGGATGCAAAGAACAAGGTGGGTCAGACACCTCTCAGCCTGGCAACCAAGGCGGGCCATCGCACCGTGATCGAGTTGCTCAAAGGCCGCTGACTCAGGGGGTCTGCTCCAGCAGCGTTGCCAGCCACTGCCTGATGGTGGCGAAATCCTCCAGGGCACTCTCGACTTCCAGTTCCGCCTGACGCAACCGGCTCTGTGCCAGCGCCGCGGCGGCCAGTTGTCGCGCTTCTTCCGTGCGCCCCTGCGCAGCAAGTGCGCGAGCGATCCAGTACTTGCACTCCACCTGATAACCGACAGCGGACGCCGGCAACCGGTTCAGCAACTGGCGGAAGGTCTGCTCCACCTGCGGCCAGTCTCCCGTTGCACCAGCAAGCGGCCCCGGATGTAGAGGGAGCCCGTCGTCGGCGGGTCGATCCCCGCCAGCGCCCGGGTGTTGGCGGCCAGAGCCCCGGCGGTATCTCCGGCATCATAGAGCGCCAGCGCCAGTCCCTGCAGGGCGCCGGTGCCAATGTAGCGGCCATGTTCGGCGGCGAGCCGGATCTGCTGCAGGCCGAGTTCGCGTCGATCCCGCATCCAGAAGGCGACGTGGCGAAGGAAGGCGGAACGGGCTGTCCGCCAGTAGTGGTACGCGCCGACGACGAAGTAGGCGTCGTACAGTCGGGGATCCAGTTCCAGGGCGGTGTTGAGGTACTCGATGCTGCGCCGGCCATCGAGGAAGGCGCCGATCCAGTTGTGTCGCCGCAGGCGCGCCAGCCCCCGGTAACCGTAGGCCGAACCGACGTAGAAGCTGAGCCAGGCATCGGCGCCGGCTTCCAGCATTCGTACGCCCGTATCGATGGCGCGCTGCGCGTTGCTGTCGATCTCCGCCTGGAAGTCGTTGAGTCGGTAACTCTGCATCCGGTTGACATACACACCAGCCGTCGACAGATAGGGCCCCGGATGATCGGGCAGGACCTGACGCAGGCTGTCACAGACGGCCAGCGCCCGTGCATAATGCCCACCGTCCGTCAGCAGCAGAATCCGCGTGCTGACGCTGTCGAAGGTCGGATCCACCGTAGCCAGCTCGCCGGCGCCCGGTGTCGGCAAGGCCCTGTCGACGGCAGCCACTGGAGCGGCCAGAAGCAGGCTGATGATACCGACGCGGAGAATCATGGGCACGGGTCCGGCGACAACCCGCGGGTTCTAGTCATCGTGCCGGAAGGAGGCCCGGGCTATGACCTCGTGGTCGCTCATCGCTGCCAGGTTCCTGGCGTGTTCGGTGACGGGCAGATGGTAGTGACACTCAGCATTCATCTTGATGAAGCCTTCGGCGTACGCGCAGCGAACGGCACCACCAAAGGCACCGTCGCTGGTCTCGATCCGCTTGCGCGCATAGGCCCCGCCGTAGCCCTGACTGACGAGGGCATCCAGCGCCGCCAGCTTGTCCTTGACGACGTCGGTGATATCGATGAAGACGTCGTTGTAGTAGCCACCTTCGGCGCCCCAGACATCCCGCGGCAGCGGCGCAGCCCCGGTGCCGAAGAAAAAGGTCTGGCTGACCTTGTGGGGTGGGTTCGTGTCGCCAGGGTCGACGCTGGCTGCCAACTGCATGCCATACAGGGCGATCTGTCCGGCAATGGCGTGGGGGTTGGTGTTGGT
>JAQCJA010000176.1 GCA_027593305.1 bacterium | reverse complement strand
CAGCAGGCGACGCACAATCGGGGCACCATCGGCGCCGGAGCACGGATTGCCCACGTCGCTGAGGTGATGGATGTGCAGGTCGGCGCCGCAGCCCGCATTGTCGGTGCGGCGCGTCTGCACAACGGCACCATCCTCTCCGAGCCGGCCGCTCCCACACAAGTGGGCGCCGGGGTGTCGGCAGAGGACTTCATTCTCGCCGAGGGCGCCAGTGTCAAGGATGGCGTCGTCCTGCGTTCCTGCTTCGTTGGCCAGGGCGTACAACTGGGCAAGCAGTTCTCCGCGGAGAACTCCTTGTTTTTTGCCAATTGTGAGGGTTATCACGGTGAGGCCTGTTCGATCTTTGCCGGCCCCTACACGGTCACGCACCACAAGAGTACCCTGTTGATCGCCGGCATCTACTCCTTCTACAACGCCGGTTCCGGCACGAACCAATCGAACCACATGTACAAACTCGGCCCCGTGCATCAGGGTGTCATTCAGCGTGGCACGAAGAACGGCTCCTTCTCCTACATGCGCTGGCCCAGCGTTGTTGGACCCTTCTGCGTCATCATCGGCAAACATCTGAACAACTTCGACATTGGTGACCTGCCGTTTTCCTACGTCACGGAAGAGAGTGGTGAATCGCTGTGCACACCGGCGATGAACATGTTCACTGTCGGCACGATTCGCGACGGCGAAAAATGGCCCGCCCGCGACCGGCGCAAAGCCACCATCCGTCGCGACCAGATCCGCTTCGATGTGTACAGTCCCTATACGGTCGGCAAGATGATCGTCGCTGAGGGCGTGTTGAATACGCTCTACGAAGAGACCGATCGTGAAGTGGAGCAGGTGCGCTACAAAGGTGTCATCATCAAACGGCTGCTGCTGCGGCGCAGCGCCCGCAACTATGCCGGCGGCATCGAGGCGTATCTGCAGGGCAAGCTGCTGGCCCGGACGGCGGCGGCGCGGGGCGCCAGAGATGCCGCGGCACTGCAGCGTTCGTTGTCCGGTGGCAACGGCATCTACAGTGCGAAATGGGCCGATGTGGGTGGCCTGCTGCTGCCGCACGAGCGGCTGCAACGGATGGAGGCCGACATCGAAACGGGAAAACTCAAGACGCCGGCGCAGGTTGATGCTGCCTTTGCCGAGGCCGCTGCTGCAGGCGACGCCGATGAGTGGGAGTGGGTGCGCACCGTCTGGCAACAGCGGACCGGTGGCACCACGGAGGCATTGAGCCTCGCTCAACTCGATGAGATCGAGGCCTCACACCGCAAGGCGACGGCGACCTTCATCAAGAAGATTCTGGCCGATGCTGAGAAGGAGTTTGATCCCGTCGCCCGTTTCGGCTACGGCGCCGACGCCGGCGACGAGGCGCGCGACGACGATTTTGCCGCAGTGCGCGGCAGTTTCGCGGACAATTCATTCGTGCGCCAGATGCAGGCCCGACTCAGCGACAATACGTGAGCCACGTCGGCTCGGGCGGGCGACAGCCAATTCGGACGGGCCACAGCCTACCGGCGGGACTCGTCCGACACATGCCGGGAGAAAGTTGTTATGACTGACGCTGGCATCCGTACCCTGTTGATCGAAGACAATCCGATCCATGCCCGTCTCATTCAGCGACTGCTCGACGAGGTGGAAGGGCAACACTTCCAGGTGCAGACCGTGGATCGGCTGGATCTGGGCCTGCAGCACCTGCGGCAGAATGTAGTCGATATCGTCCTGCTCGATCTGGTCCTTCCCGACAGCGAGGAACTGGCGACCTACTTCCGCGTGCGTGCCGAGGCGACAGACCTGCCCATCGTCATCCTGACCGGCCTCGACGATATCAACCTGGCCGCCCGTGCCGTGGAGGCCGGCGCACAGGATTTCATGGTCAAGTCGAAACTGAACGCCATGTCACTGGGGCGGTCCATCCACTATGCCATGGAGATGACACGGGCCCAGCGGGGAGAGTGGGACTCGCCCATGTTCCGCCTCGCCCAGCAGCAGTTCCTCAAAGCTTCGCAGTTGATGAAACTCGATGACAATCTGCGCCAGCGACTGCTGTACCCGCAGCGGACCCTGATCGTTTCATTCCCCTTTCGCCGCGACGAGCAGGATCAGGTGGAAACGGTCTTTGGCTACCGGGTGCAGCACGTGCTGAGCATGGGCCCGACAAAGGGCGGCATCCGCTACCACCCGGAGGTGAATCTGGGGGAGACTGCAGCCCTGGCGATGTGGATGACCTGGAAGTGCGCGCTTGTGCAACTGCCCTTTGGTGGTGCCAAAGGGGGGGTGCGTTTTGACCCGACCGATTTTTCACGAGGAGAACTGCAGCGCCTGACACGGCGCTACACCTCAGAGATCATCGGTATGATCGGGCCGGACAAGGATATCCCCGCCCCGGATATGGGTACCGATGCACAGGTCATGTCGTGGGTAATGGATACGTACTCGCAGCAGGTCGGTCATACCGTGCCCGCTGTGGTCACAGGCAAGCCCGTCGTACTCGGCGGATCGGAGGGTCGCAACGAGGCCACAGGCCGTGGGCTCGTCTACGTCGTCGAAGCGGCAGCGCGGAAGATCGATATGGACCTGTCCAGCGCCACCGCGGTGGTCCAGGGCTTCGGCAACGTCGGCAGCAACGCCGCACGCATCTTCCACGACTCGGGCGTGACCGTCACCGGTGTCAGTGATGTGCACGGGGGCCTGCACAACGCCAGGGGCCTGGATATACCTGCAGTTGTCGACTATGTGCAACGGCATCGCACGACGGAGGGCTACCCCGAGGCCGATCCGGTGAGCAACGAGGAGTTGCTGCAATTGCCCTGTGACATCCTGGCGCCGTGTGCCATGCAGAATCAGATCACCGCGCGTAATGCCGATCGCCTTCGTTGTCGTATGCTGGCCGAAGGTGCCAATGGTCCGACAACGCTGGAAGCCGATGAGATCCTGCATGACCGCGGCGTGTATCAGTTGCCTGACATCCTGGCCAACGCGGGCGGCGTCACCGTGTCGTACTTCGAGTGGGTGCAGGACACGCAGAACTACACGTGGTCCCTGCAGCAGATCAATGAGCGCCTGCAGCAGATCGTCACCGGCGCCTACGAACGCACCGCCCGACGGGCGGAGACGCAGCATCTCGACATGCGCACCGCCGCCCTCATCGAGGGCATCGAACGCGTCGTGGAGGCCAAACTCGCTCGCGGTCTGTTCCCCTAGAGGCGCCTGAATTGGGTCGTCGCAGGTTGCGTGCAGAGCACTTCAACCCGCGCTATGTGCGCGTGCTGCACTTGCTGACCATCGCCGTTGGCTGCTATCTCATCGGCGTCGGCTGCATGGTTGTCGCTGGCTGGCTGTTCGAACTGCCCCTGCTGACCCGTGCCCTGCATCTGGCTCGTGAGCCAATGAGCCGGATGACGGCCGTCACTTTCGCCCTCTGCGGCGCAGCCCTGTTGCTGCTGCAGGGCCGGATCGATCGCCGGCGCTGGGGGGTCATCCTTGGCGGCATCATCGTCGGACTGGCTCTGGCCAGGGTCCTGCTTGGCGTGGGCAGCATGGCGCCGAACACGGCGCTCACCTTTGTCCTGGCCGGGCTGGCCCTGAGCCTGATCGATGCCACAGACTGGGGGCCCTGGCAACCCGGTCGAATCTGCGCGGTTGCCATTGGCATCGTCGCCATTCTGTCGGTCAGCGATTATCTGCACAACATCCTGCTGTTGTCCGGCGTCGCCGCGCAGGTGCCGCTGGCCCTCGACTCGTCGCTGGAGTTCGGCCTTCTCAGCATGGGCGTGCTTGGCGCGCGGCCCTTGCGTGAGCCGGCAGCCACACTGGTGTCGACCATGGCTGGCGGCATGATGGCCCGCCGTCTGCTCCCGGCAGCGTTCCTGATCCCGCTGGCATTCGACTATCTGCGCCTTTCTCTGGAGGGGCAGTTCGGTATCGAATACGGCCTGTCCGCCTTTGCACTGATCTCCATCGTCGCTCTCAACCTGATGATCTGGTGGAATGCGGCCCTGCTGACACGTGTTGACACAGGTCGCATGGAGGCCGACAGGCAACTGCTGCAGAAGAACGCGATGCTCGAAAGCAGCGCGCAGGAGTTGATCGACTCGCGGGCTCAGCTGAGCGAAGCAAAGGATGTTGCCGATCACGCCAATCACGCCAAGAGTGAGTTCCTCGCCAACATGAGCCATGAGATCCGCACGCCGATGAATGGCATCATCGGCATGACGGAACTGCTGCTCAGCACCCGCCTGACACAACAGCAGCGGGAATACCTGCGCCTCGTGGATCATTCCGCCGAGTCGCTGTTGCGCCTGCTGAATGACATTCTCGACTTCTCCAAGATTGAGGCGGGACGCCTCGAGCTGGAGGTCATCCCCTTCAGCCTGCGGGATACGCTCGGCGATGCGCTGCAGATGCTGGCCATGCGCGCGGCGGAAAAGAACCTGGAGTTGGCCTACCACATCTCTCCCGAAATCCCCGACGCCCTGCTGGGTGACCCGGGCCGGTTCCGTCAAATCATCGTCAATCTGGTGGGCAACGCGCTGAAGTTCACCGACCGTGGCGAAGTCGTTGTGGATGCCGTAGTCGAGACCCTCGCCGCCGAACATGTACATCTGCGCTTCTCGGTGCGCGACACGGGCATCGGCATTCCGGAAAGCAAGCAGCAGATGATCTTTACCGCCTTCGGTCAGGCCGACACCTCCATGACCCGCCGTTTTGGTGGAACGGGCCTGGGTCTGGCGATCTCGTCGCAGCTGGCAACGATGATGCACGGGCGCATGTGGGTCGAGAGTCGCGGTCAGGACACGGGCAGCACTTTTCTGTTCACCGCGGAATTTCTGCTGCAGGGCGACACCGAATTGCTCCCCATACGAGGACCCATGTCCTTGCGTGACGTGCCCGTTCTCATCGTCGATGACAACCGCACGAATCTGACGATCCTCCAGGAGATGGTTGGCAGCTGGGGCATGAGGCCCCGTACGATTGACTCAAGTCCGGGGGCCGTTGGTGAACTCCGGCGCGCCATCAGGGAGGGCACACCCTTCGGTGTCATCCTGCTGGACGGCTGGATGCCGGACATGGATGGCTTCGATCTGGCAGAACGAATCCGTGAGTACAGCGAACTGGCCCACGTGCCGCTGCTCATACTGACCTCCGCAGGTCGGCCGGAGGATACGGAACGCAATCAGCGCCTGCATATCTCCCGGGTACTGACCAAGCCGGTGAAACAATCCGACCTGCTGGAAGCCATCACGGACGCGCTCGACACATCCAGAGATCTGCGGCCTGCCGCAGGCATACCGTTGGCCCCTGTCGGCCCACCAAGGTCCATCCTGCTTGCTGAAGATGGCGTGGTAAACCAGCGTGTCGCCATGGAACTGCTGGCCCTGCGCGGGCACTCGGTGACGGTTGTCGAGAATGGCCTCGAAGTCCTTGAGGCACTGCGGCGTGAGCCCTTTGATCTGATTCTGATGGATGTGCAGATGCCGAAGATGGATGGCTTCGAGTCGACGGCAGTGATCCGTACCGCCGAAGCCGGCAGCGGCGCCCACATCCCCATCATCGCCATGACGGCACACGCCATGAAGGGGGATCGGGAGCGTTGCCTGGAGGCGGGAATGGACGAGTACATTCCCAAGCCGATACGGTCGCTACAGGTCTATCAGATGATCGACACCGTCACCGCCGGCACGCCGCCCTTGCCGGTGTCAGTCAGCACCTGGGGGGTACTTGCAGAGCGAGAGCCCGACGCACCCCCGATGATCCTGCAGGAGGCGCTGGCTGGCGTCGGCGGCAAACGGGAAACCCTGAGCGAACTTGCCGCCCTGCTGCTGCAGGAGTGTCCACGTCTGCTGGCGGAGATGCGTCAGGCTCTGCGCCGCAGCGATGCCCTGGCATTGCGTCGCGCCGCCCACACGCTGAAAGGCTCCGCCCGACTGTTTGCCGCCCACGCGACAGGGGATGCTGCCATGAAGCTGGAGACCATCGGCATTGAGCAACGTCTCGCCGACGCCGGTGCCCCCCTGGCTCACCTGCAGACGGAAGTCGATCGCCTGAGCCAATACGTCCGTCACGAGATCCTGACGGAATCGTGATCTCGACCCGCAATCTCGACCCGTTGGCGCCGGAACACCGTCCTATCTGAAACCCCGCAAGGCGCCAACGGCGATCCTGACCCGCCACAGAGATCGCACCGCGATCTCGACCCGTTGGCGCCGGAATTTCGCCTTATCTGAAACCGCGCAGGGCGCCAACGGCGTAGGCTCAGCCAATCCACATCTCCTCACCGTCCATTGTGCATGCCGGTGTATGGTCCGGATTGATGCCGCCGGTGTAGCCACACTCCTGCAGCACCCGAATCACAGCGGCGATGTCTGCATCGCCATCGTCGATGAAGGATTCCGTATACCGCGTTCGGGGCCGTTCCACACGCACATTGCGGATGTGGGCGATGCCGATACGATCACGGCTGGCAAACCAGCGCGCCACCGCTACAGCGTCCTCTCCCCATTCGGTAGCGACACCACTATCGAAGTAGATGCTGTTGGCCGGATCATCCACCGTCTCTACGAGACGACGCATCGTGGCCAGATCGCACAGGGGCTGGGCGACGCCCCGAAACACCGGCACGGGTGGGTCATTCGGGTGCATCGCGAGGCGCACACCCACTGTCCTGGCAACCGGCACCGCCTGTTTCAGGAGGCTCGTGAGGTGATGCCACAGGTCGTCGTGCGTGTGTTGACCCCCCTCGGGCAGCAGCAGCAACCGGCTCTGCCTTGCCGCATCGAAGTCCCGCACGTGGGCGCCACCACGGCCCTGATGGTGGCTGCCATAGCCTTCGGATGCACGCAGGGCGGTGAAGTTGACCGTGATCACGCCGATACCGGCCTCAGCAACAACGCGGACGCTGGCAAGGAATCTCGCCATGTCATCATCGCGGGCGGGCCCTCCGGTGATGATGTCACGGGACAGGCTCAGGCCCGTGGCGATGGGCTCGAGTCCGAAACTGCGGACGGTCGGACAGATCGTTTGCCGGCAGGGCAATCTTCATGCGCTCCCCCGCACATCGTGCAGGCCCATCGGCAGAATCGCGTTGGCCGCGGGGAGCCAAAACGCTGCCTGCAGTAGAGCCCGACGTATTATGGGGACTCCGTGGCCACACCGCGGGAGCGTACTGTGGCCTCACGCGTCGGCGGGGGTCCGCGGCGCTGCAGACCCGTTGTTGGCAACCGTATGGTCACGGTGGTGCCGTGACCGGGCTCGCTGTCGATTTCGAGGGTGCCCGCGTGCTTGCTCACGATGTTGTAGCTGAGCGACAGGCCCATGCCCATGGCGACACGCCCCTCCTTGCTGGCGAAAGCCGGCTCGAAGATATGGCGCAGGCGCTCTTGCGGGATGCCGCGGCCATTGTCGGCGATGATGATGGTGACGAAGCCTTCCTCGGCAGCCGTGCGCACCACGATACGGCCGCTGCTTTGGTCGAGAGCCTGACACGCATTCTGCAGCAGACTCATGTACAACTGATTGAGCTCCTGAGGATAACAGGTCAGGGGCGGCAGTTGGCCGTACTCGCGCACCACTGCCACCCGGGGACCGAAGCGAGGCTCCATCAGCGTCAATGCCGAATCGAGTCCCTCGTGGACATCGACCCGTTCGTATTCGGCCCGGTCGAGATGGGTGAAGGTCTTCAGGCTGCCGACGATCCGACTCAGTCGTTCGATGGCCTCTGTCGTCGCCTTGCTGTTGTCGCCCAGGGCCTTCAGTACACGTTCGAGGGTCTGTCTCCGCTCTGCCTCATCGAGGCCCGTGTCCTGCGCCAGCGCCTCACGGATTCGCGCCAGACCACGGGCGGAGACGTCGGCGGCACTCTTGACCGTGCCCAGAGGCGTGTTCAACTCGTGGGCGATGCCGGCGACGAGATTGCCAAGGGCCGCCATCTTTTCCTGCACGATCAGTTGATTCTGTGTCTGCCGCAGTTCGGACAGTGTCTCCTCCAGCTTCTGGTTGCGCTCCTGCAACTCGTGCGTACGCTGCAGCACCCGGTGTTCCAGTTCGTCGATCTTCTCGTCGCGGACATCGGGTGCCACCGTCAGGGTCAGTTGTGCCGGCATCGAGTAATTCAGATCCCGATCGATGGCAATCACCTGAAACGTGTACAGCCGCGGCGGCAGGTCAACGTATTCGACACGGCGCTCGTGAGTGTTGCGCCATTGATCGTCGAAACCCTGCAACCGGTACCGATACACCATGCTTCCCGGTCGGGTCTTGAAATCGACACTGCCGTATTCGATCACCGTAAGCCCGGCGCTGGCAGGCACCACAACCCCCCCCGTCAGGTCATCGTAGCGTCGGCCCGCAACGACAGATCGCACCAGCACCGGTGGCGGCGAGGGCGGCGG
>JAQCJA010000175.1 GCA_027593305.1 bacterium | reverse complement strand
GGCCAGTGCCCTGAAGGCGGATCTGTCCGTCCATCGGTATGACATCAAGCGCGAGGTGATCGTCATGGCCGAGTGGAAGAACAAGGCTTTCGTTACAACCCTTGATGTGGGCCAGGTCATTGACAGCAGCACAGGCGCACGTGCCCCCTATTCGCAGAGACGCTTGTGGATCTTCCACAAACTGGACGAGAAGTGGTTGGTGACGGGCGCCATTGTCGACCTGGGAGATATTGACAGCGGCCCTGCCGACGGCCGCGTAGAAGCTGCTGATGTGGCCCGTGCCGTTCAGGATCACGCCGCCCAGTGGAGCGCCGGCAGTCACTCAGACATCGTCGCTGGTGTCACCGAAGATGTGGTGATCACCGACGCCTATTTCAGCACCAATCCCGCCTCGTGGGTCATCATCTTCGGCGACCGCGAGGAGTTCGATGAGTGGCTCGGTGATCGCCTGGAAAATGTCACCTACGCCATTGAGTCCACCGTCCTGCACGCTGTGGCCAAGGGGGACGAAGCAGTCGCCGTGTCGCGGCAGCGGATCACTGCCACATACGCGTCGGGAGAAGCCCGAATCGTTGAGGACCGCTACAATACGTGGCTGTTGACCCGCGCCAGCGGGTCGTGGCTGGTGAACTGGGCGTGGTGGAAGACCACACCCGATCCCCCCCAGGCAACCGCCCTGCGCTGACGCAGCGCCACGGTCTGTATTCTACCCCCGTCTCACACCAAGGACAGATCTGTGGCTGAACGAGTCAGCAATTACGAGAACACGAACAGGCTGTTTGACAAAGCTGCCAATGCCATCGACCTGCCTGAGGACGAGCGGTTGCTGCTGAAAACGCCTTTCCGCGAAGTGCAGGTCGAAGTTCCGCTGCGGATGTCAAACGGCCACATCGAGGTGTTTCTCGGGTACCGGGTGCAGCACAATATGGCCCGCGGCCCCATGAAGGGTGGCCTGCGCTACCATCCTCACGTTGACATTGACGAGGCCCGGTCTCTGGCCTCCCTGATGACGTGGAAGACAGCGCTCGTGGACATTCCTTTTGGCGGCGCCAAGGGCGGCATCACCTGTGATCCCGCGCTGATGACCCTGACCGAACTGGAGCACCTCACTCGGCGCTTCACGACACGGATCGGACTCGCATGGGGGCTGCACACTGACATTCCCGCTCCGGACGTCAACACCAACGCCCAGGTCATGGCGTGGATCATGGACGAGTACAGTCAGCGCTATGGCTACACGCCGGGCATTGTCACAGGCAAACCGCTGGCCCTCGGCGGTTCTCCCGGTCGTGAGGCGGCCACCGGACGTGGTGTCAGCATCATTACCCGTGAAGCCTGCCTGGAGTTCGGTATCGAATTGAAGGGCGCCCGCGTGGCGATCCAGGGCTTCGGCAACGTCGGCTCCTGGACGGCCAGACTGCTGGCCGAGATGGGCGCCAGGGTCGTCGCCGTCAGCGACTTCTCAGGAGGCCTGTACTGCAGCGATGGGCTGCCTGTGGAGGATCTGTTCCGTCATGCGGCCATGACCCGAACGATCGGTGGCTTCGGCTCCGGCGAAGCGATCTCCAATGAAGACTTGCTCGGCCTCGACTGCGACATCCTGATCCCCGCTGCCCTGGGTGGCGCCATCACCCAGGAGAACGCCCGGGATGTGAAGACCCGGATGATAGTCGAAGCGGCCAACTCCCCGATTACGACAATCGCTGATGCCATTCTTGAGGAACGTGGGATCCCCATCGTTCCCGACATCCTGGCCAACGCCGGCGGCGTAACGGTGTCGTATTTCGAATGGGTGCAGAATGTCCAGGTCTTCACCTGGGATGAAGCGCGCGTCAATGAGCAACTCGAAAAGATCATGTCCCGGGCGTACCAGAACGTGATCGGGGTGATGCGCGACAAGAACGTCCGTATGCGCACGGCCGCTTTCATGATCGCCATCGCGCGAGTGGCAGAAGCAGAGCGGCTGCGCGGCGGCTTCTGAGTTGGAAAAGCTCGTATGGCTCGTCCTCTTTACGGTCGGGTACTGGTCCTACTGCATCTATTGGGGAATCAAGGGCGCCCGTCAGGCACGCACCGCCAGTGATTACTTCATCGCCGGACGATCCATCGGTCTGTGGGTTTTCGTCCTTGCCGCAACGGCGACGTCATTCTCCGGTTGGACCTTTGTCGGTCACCCCGGCACGATCTTCAACGTCGGCTTGCCCTACGCCTTCGCTTCATTCTACGCGATCACGATTCCCTTCACCGGTGTCATGTTCCTCAAGCGCCAGTGGCTCCTCGGCAAACGCTACGGCTACATCACCCCGGGCGAGATGTTCGCCGACTATTACAAGACCGACGCCATGCGCCTTCTCACCGCGCTGGTTGCCATGATCTTCTCCGTTCCCTACCTGGGCATTCAGTTGCGCGCTTCGGGGTTGCTCTTCAGCCGGCTCGTCGAAAATACGCCCCTGGAGAACAGCTTTCTTGGCTCCATCGAGGGGGGCGCCATTCTGCTGTCTGTTGTCGTCTTTATCTACGTCGCCTCCGGTGGCTTGCGCTCGGTTGCCTATGTCGATTGCGCCCAGTGTGTTCTGCTTGCCCTCGGCATCGTCATCCTCGGTTTCGTCGCTCTGGACCTGGTGGGCGGTTGGTCTGCTTTCAAGGATGGGCTTGCCGGCCTGGCGCGGATCAAGCCGGATATGGTTGCCATCCCGACCCGACCCGAGTCGAGTTCATTTCTGGAGCGGGCCGGGACAATGTTTTTCGACAGTTCCGGCGGCGCCTGGACGGCAGTGATGATCCTCACGTACATGTTCGCCCTGATGGGGATTCAGTCGGCGCCGGCTTTCAGCATGTGGGCCTTCGCCAACAAGGATCCCAAGCCTTTCCCCTGGCAACAGGTTTTCGCCTCTTCCCTTGCCATTGGCGGTATCATGTTCGTCTTCACCGCCATCCAGGGGCTCAGCGGCTCGGTGCTGTATCATGAAATCCTGGAGGGCACGCAGAAGCTTGGCCTGCCGACGAACGAGGCGGGCAAACCCATTACCGACTACTTGGTCCCCTATCTGATCGGATCGCTCGAGCAGAACTACCCGTGGCTCATAGGCCTGCTGTGTGTCTGCGCCCTGGCGGCCATGCAGTCCACGGGGGCTGCCTACATGTCGACAGCCAGCGGCATCATCACGCGAGACATCTACCGGCACTTCTTCTCCAGGGGTGCATCCCACGGCGTGCAGGTTCTCGTGGGCCGGATGACTGTGTTTGTCATCGTCGTCCTGGCACTGA
The DNA here is from genome assembly GCA_027593305.1 of bacterium. GTDB lineage: Bacteria > Latescibacterota > UBA2968 > UBA8231 > UBA8231 > UBA8231. Next base: position 5,122 of record JAQCJA010000175.1, on the reverse strand, counting down.
TGGTGGGCCTCTCCTCGGGTGACCTGCTGGTGCTGCTGGGTGGCGCTGCCGTCTCGTATGGCTTTCAGATGTGGCCCGCCCTGCTGGGAATCTGTTATTTTCGTTGGTTCACCCCGAAAGGCGTCGTCCTCGGACTTATCGCCGGCATCATTGCCGTCACTGTCACGTATGTCACTGAACTGGGTGGCCTGATCGGCATTGGTCGCTATCCTCTGACGATCCACAGCGCCGGTTGGGGCATTCTGTTCAACCTGGGCACCTGTGTTCTCGTCAGTGCCCTGACTCAGGATCGCGGCACCGATGGTCGACGGCATCGCGAGGAGGCTCACGAGTTCCTCCGTGAACACACGGGCCTGGCGCCGCATGTACAGCGCTGGAAGAAGCCGGTGTGGGTTCTGGTGGGGGTCTGGTTTCTCTGCGCCATCGGCCCCTTCGCGGTATTGGGCAACGAAACCGATCCTGCAGCCTGGAGCTTTGGCATTCCCACACTGTGGCTCTGGCAGGGCGCCTGGTGGGCCATCGGTGTCGTCATGATGTATCTGCTCGCCTTCAAGCTCGAGATGTCGACGGGTCCCAGAAATGAGGTCAGAGCCCTGGCCGAGCCCGACTGAGCGGCGGATCCTTCGGCGGCGCCCATCGATTCGTTGCGCAAATTGCCGGCGCGTTATGCTGCAGCCATCTGCCTCAGTGCCCTGGTCAGTGGTGTCGTTCTGCCCTCCTTCGGCACCCATGGCGGTTGGAGTCTGTTCCCGCCATTGTGCGCGATCTCCGTCGCCATGCTCACGGGCCAACTCGTTCTCGGGCTCTGTTCGGCCCTGGTTGGGGCCGCCATCATCGCGCTGCCGCCGGACACTGCCTTTGTTGACGGCGTTGCCGATGTCGCGGTTGCAGCGACCATCGGCTACGTATGGACACCGCTGAGCGATTCCTTTCAGCTATACATCCTGGCCTTTACGGTGTCCCTCATCGGCATGGTGCGCGTTGTTTCCGTCGCGGGAGGCACCCGGGGTATCGCCGACCGGCTCGCGCGCAGCGCCGATGGCAAACGTACGGCGCGTCTGTCGGCGTGGCTGCTGGGCATGGCCATCTTCTTCGACGACTACGCCAACACCCTCGTTGTCGGCACAACGATGCGTCCTGTCTTCGACCGCTTTCGCATCTCGCGCGAGAAACTCGCGTATCTGGTGGACTCGACCGCCGCCCCCGTCGCCGGCATTGCCCTGATCAGCACGTGGATTGGGTACGAAGTCGGCCTCTTCGACGACGCCATGGTATCCGTGGGTGCCGGCATCTCAGGCTATGAGTTGTTCTTCCGCGCCCTGCCCAGCCGGTTCTATTGCCTGTTCGCCCTCGTCTTTGTCGGTGCCGGCGTGCTGTTGCGGCGGGATTTCGGGCCGATGCTCGCCGCCGAACGACGCGCCACTACGACAGGCGAAGTCGTGCGCGCCGGAGCCCAGCCGATGGCGGGCAATGAGGACCGTGGCCTCGAGGTTCCGTCAGGCATCGTCGGGGACTGGCGCATCGCTGCGCTACCGGTAGCCGTGGTGGTGGGCGGCGTTCTGGCCGGCATGCAACTCGACGCCTGGAGCGTCGCCGCTGTTGCCGCCGCACGGGCTCGGGACGGTTTCTTCAGTCAGGGATACTGGACCACGGTTTTTTCCAACGCCGATGTCGCCCGTGTCATGTTTGTCGCCGCCATGGCCGGTTCGCTGTTGGCTTTCGGACTTGCCGTGAGCCGACGGGATGGGACGGGCCGTTTCCCCATCAAACCCATGCGCGCCCTGCGAGCCTGGGCAGGCGGCGTCACGGGATTCAGCCGGGCTCTCGTGATCCTCGTGCTCGCCTGGGCCATCAAGGAGGCGTGCGGCGCCGTTGGCACCAGCGACTATCTGGTGGCCGCCCTGGGTGACAGTCTGCCGGCGGCTGCACTGCCGGTTCTCGTGTTTCTGCTGGGGTCGGTGGTCGCCTTCTCCATCGGTTCATCGTGGGCAACGATGGCCATTCTGTTGCCGACCACGATCCCGCTGGCGCACGATCTGGGTGGGATGCCGGTCGCCGTTCTGGTCGCCTCGGCGGTACTCGACGGCGCGATTTTCGGCGACCACTGCTCGCCGATCAGTGACACGACGGTGTTGTCGAGTGTTGCCTCTGGTTGTGACCATCTCGATCACGTGAAGACCCAGCTCCCATATGCCCTGGCGACCATGGCCGTCGCCGCACTCGTCGGCTACGTCGGTACCGCCCTGTTCTGGCCCGCCTGGGTCGGCCTGCTGCTGGGATCCATTGTCATTTGTGTCGGCATGTGGGTCTTTGGGAAAGACCCGGATCAGGCCACCGCCTGAGCGGCGCTGCTACCAGGACGCCGTCGTCCGATCCACGATCTCTTCAATAATCATGTCCATCGCCGCGTCGACGGCCAGATCGCGCCCCTCCTCATCCGGGAGCGCGGCATCGTACGTCCCCCAACCGACAAGTCTGGCGATCTCGAGCAGGTCACTGCTGTCACTGGTGCGTTTGAGGATGGCACGGGCAAACACGCGAAAACGGTATTGCTCGGTCACCTCGGCAGCGGTGAAAGTGAAGGGGTTGTCCTCGAGGCTCTGGACCCGCAGCAGCAACAGGGCGTCCGCCGATTCCTCATCAACAACACGCAGACGGCCGTCGGCCAGAAAAGCCTCGGTGGCACGGTCGGTCAGGCGCTGGCCGACGTCGACTTCAGAGGTCTCGTTTTCGGCCGTGGGAATGGCCACCGTCTTGATGCCACCCACGAGGCCGGCGCTGGTCGAGTAGTGTGCACAGCCCCCGAGAAACAGAGCCAAACCCAGGTTCAGCCACGTCCCCACGCGGCAACGGCTGTTACGCCTCATTCCCGCCCTGTGCCGGCAGTGCACTGCCGTACTTGTTCGACGGCAGACTGGCGCCAGGTTGGTTCGTCCTGCTTCGGACATGCTCATCGCCGCCTGCAGGAGACAGCAGGCGGGCGACATCGCCGATCTCAATCGGCTGCGTCCGTGGCCGGCCGGTGATCGAGCCTGAGCGGACCTCCAGTGGCGCCCGATCCAGATTTCGGTCGCCATACAGACCGAAGGAGTGACGCACCATCATTGCGCTCAGGGTTCCGGTGCTGTCACCGGATTCGGCCACCAGAGGCGACCGTGCAGTCGCCATGGCAGCCTGCGCATGGGTGACAACGACCTTTCCTTTCACCGATTCCCACCGACCGAGACTGACGCCGGTGTCCGGATCAAAGACTTCGTCATGTGTTGAGACGATAACGAACAGCTGACCTTCGCAGACGCCCTGGTCACTGCCAACATTGAGCACGAGGGTCGTGGCATCGATGATGGCGGCGACCTTCCCGGTGATGTTCTTCGCGTCTTCCATGCAGCAAATGTAACGAGCCGACCCGCTTGTCGCAGGCCGGCCCGGAACAAGGCTGGAAGATGTCTGCTGGGTCAGGCCGGGAAGATCACTCTGCGGCGGAAGCGACGAAGGCGGAGGCGCGGTCGTCATTGTTGTTGTCGAGGAGGTATTCCTGGGGGTCGATGTAGCCCCGCGTGCCACCCCGACGACGATCCTGATACCGCACCGCGTAGTGCAGGTGCGGGCCAGTGGAGCGTCCCGTGTTGCCCATCAGGCCGACGACCTGATTGCGGCTCACGTGATCCCCTTTCTTCACCAGGATCTTGCTCAGATGACCATACTCGGTGCGCAGGATGCCGGGGCGGTACGTGACGTTGCCGTTCTCGTCGATGACCTCAGGGTTGTGGTTTATGACAACCACATTGCCAAGATCCTTGGCCAGATAGGCGAACGCAACCTGGCCATCAGCGGTCGCCCGGACCTCTAACCCCGTGCGTCCGGCGATGTCGATGCCGCTGTGCATGGCGATACGCCCGGTAAACGGGTCGGTACGCTTGCCGAAGTCGGAAGATTTCCACGCTTTGTTGCGATCGACGGGCCAGATGGCCGGAATGAAGCGCAGGTTGGCTTCGTTGTTGCGGAAGGTATCCTCCAGGGCGGCGAAACTCCCGCGCTGGTAGAGGGCCTCGCGTTTCAGCACGTCGATCCGCATCGACAAATCGGAGAGCAGAGCCCGCTTGCGCGCCGGCAGGCTGGCATAGTCCATGGGAAGGTCTTCCGGGTCATCGTTGCCACCGACACCCAGGGCACCATACTCATCGCGGACCGGTTCCATTTCGTGGTAGTCGCGCAGACGTTGGTCCTGCAGAGCCAGTTGATCCATCTGCCCCTCGAGGTGGACAAGATCACGTCGCGTCCCATCGAGACTGCGAACGAGTTGCTCGTTCTGCTCCGTGAGCGCGGCGATCTCGAGCGTCTGATCGACCCGGGTGTGAAACTGCAGGGCGTAATAGCCGAGAGCGCCGACGATCCCCAGCAGCACGAAGCTGCCGAGCCACAACAGGCGCGAGGCGAACTTGTACTCCTGCACCTGCCCGTCGGCGGGCGGAATGATGATAAAAGTGATTTGTTTTCTGGGCATAGATCCGTCAGTCTTAGGGCACGCGCCGCGCTGGAACCGCGAGGCGTCGCCGTGCGTCGAAACGGGGTAGCCGTTCACCCCGATGGTGCGCAGAAACAGCAATTTTCACAAGTTCGGGAAGTATAGATCGAGCCTTGGTAAATGTCAATAATCATTGGCACTTCGACCAGGCTCACAGAACTCCCCTTCAGCCAAGTAGATCGGCTCCGCCGGGTGAATCCTGCAGCAGCGAATACCAGGTCTGTATCAGGTTCCGGGAGTTTGCCACTGTTGGGCAGCCTGAGTATCTTGGCAGCCGCCAAAGCTCGTGATGCAGAGCAGCCTTGCCCCGTTTCGTGCAGCACCGGCTCCCAATACAATCCGTCCACAAAACAATCCGATCCCGGAGATCGTCCATGATCCGCAGGTTGAGCCCCGGCGCCAGCCTCTTGCTGACACTCCTGCTTGCGACGGGCCCGCAAAGTGCGACTTCGTCCCAGGCAAAGACGTCGATGACGGAGGAACTCAAGACCTCTCTGATTCCTATTGTCACCTACGTGCGGCAGTACTATATAGAGGAGATCTCGCCTGACACCCTCATGCGGGCGGGCCTGCGGGGTATCTTCTACGCCCTCGATC
>JAQCJA010000174.1 GCA_027593305.1 bacterium | reverse complement strand
CGACAAGGATCGCACCTTCGACCGCAGCGCACCCGCCGAGCCCCTGTCCGCCGGGCCTCCCAGGCGTGTGCTCATCACCGGCGCCGCAGGTCGCGTCGGCCAGGTGCTGGTCAACGGCCTGCGGGACCGCTATCAGATCCGGGGCTTCGATCAGGTGGACATGCCTGACCTGAACGACAGGATCGTCGCCCGTATCAGCGACTACGACGCCTGCCTGCGCGCCACGCAGGGCATGGATGCCGTCATCCATCTGGCGGGTGTGCCAACGGGCTCAGCCCCCTGGCAACAGGTTCTGGAAGCCAACTTCGACGGCACCCGCAACATCATGGAAGCGGCGCAGCAGAACGGTGTCCGGCGTATCGCCTATGCCAGCCGTGCCGGCATCCTTGGCCCCTACCCGAAGGATCAGCAACGGACGGCTGGCATGATCCCGCGACCGCAGAGCTATTACACCATGAGCAAGGTCTTTGGCGAGAGCCTTGGCCACACCTATGCATGGCGTCACGGCATGCGCTTCACCAGCGTTCGTATCGGCAATTTCAAACTCGAACGAGACCAGCCCGAAGACCCGCACCAACTCGGTCACGCCGACAACGTCCGCGTCTTTGAGGCGGCCCTAACCCACGAGGGCGCCGCCTACGAGGTCGTCTTCGGCGTCTCGGACAGTGACTGGCCATTATACGATCTCGATCACGGTCGCCAGGCCATCGGCTACGATCCACAGCAGCGCAGCCACGTAGCACAGGGCGGCCGCAGCTAACGAGAGACGCCCCGCGGCGCGGGGCTGCGGGGCGTCTGTGGCATCTTCTGTGAGGGACGGACCAGGGCCGCGCGGCTCTACAGGCTGGTCCCCGCTTCGGACTGCGCCTGATCGTCCTTCGGCTTGTCCTCATCGAACGTCAGATGCTGGAACTCCGGCGGCATGTCCGTCGCCCGCCACGCCTTGAAGTCCTGCTCGATCTCCTCCGACCACTTCGAATCCATCTGGAAGGAGTTGTACACGCCCTGATGAATGCGCTTGAACTGGAAGATCTCGCGCAACTGCACGTGCTCGGCACGGGTGCAACACTCCTCGGCCAGGTGGGGCGGCACGAACAGCAGGCCTGCCCGGGTGCCCAGCACAACATCACCCGGCATACAGATGGCATTGCCGATGCGACAGGGCACGTTGATGCCCGTCAGGGTCACATCACCGATGGCGGTGGGATCGTTGCCGCGGTGGTAGGTGACGAGCTCTTCCATGTCCATGATCTGTTCGAGGTCGCGCACGCCGCACCACAACACCTGGCCGTTGGCGCCCCGGGCGGCGATGGCGTTGGTCAGGTTGCCGCCGGAGTAGGTCCCCTGAAACACCTTGTCGAACATGTCAATGACGATGACGTCATCCTTCTCCAGCAGCTCGATGACCCACGAATTGAAGAAGCCGACACGGCCCTCTGTCTTCTGGCCGAGTTCCAGCAGGGTGTCGTGCAGATCGGGCCGCTTGGGCACCATGACACCGGTGACCGCTCGTCCTACGAGGGTCTTGGACTTGGGATTGATGACCTGCCACTCGCCCTGGAACTGGTGTTTGTAATCAGCGCCCCAGCAGACGCCCCAGGCCTCTTCGATGGCGATTCTGGAGATGCGTGTGAGGATTTCGTCGGGGACGCGGGGACGGCCGTTGTCGAAGCGGTCTCCTTCCCATTTGGGGGTCAGTTGCAGGATGTCATCGCGGTTGTCGAAGCGCACGGTCTTGGCCTTTCTGAAGAAGAACGAGGTGTGGTGGCGCGCACATGTTGGACACAGGCAGGCTTCATGTCAATCTTGTGAGACAAATTCTGCTGTCACCGGAACCTTTACCCAGAACCCTGACACGCCGGACCCCGGGATGAAAATCAGCCGCATCGAGATTCACCGCCTGCAGGTGCCGATGAAACCGGACGCCGTCAGCAGCCGTGAGTACGACACCGACGGCAACGCCTCCTTCACCATTTCCCTGGTGAAACACATCCTGAAGGTGCACACCGACGACGGCCTCGTCGGCCTGGGCGAGACCTGGAAAGGCACACCGGATGCCGCCGTCAGCGCCGCCGCGCGCGCGCTGCTCGGCGTCGACCCGACAATGGTGTCGCTGACGCACCTGTGCCGACGCCTGCCACACGACCCCCACATCATCAATGTCCGCGACAAGGGTGAGGTCGTTGCCGTGCCGGTCCCCTCCATCGAGCACAATCCGTCCATCCATGCCTTCGAGACGGCCCTCGCTGACCTCCAGGGCAAGGCCTGGGGGATCCCCGTGCACCAGGTGCTGGGGGGTGCCGTTCGTGATCGCGTCCTGGTGCACTACTGGTCCGGTCGCCGCACCCCCGAGGATCTGGCCCGCGTCGCCCGCGCCGCCCAGTTGCAGGGCTTTACCGGACTCAAGATCAAATGCACACTCGAGGACCCGAATGTCGAGCGGGTGCTGGCCGTGACGGAGGCCTGTGGCCCGCAGTTCATGATTACCCTGGATCCGAATATGCGCTTTCATTCCGTGGCCGACACCCTTGCCCTGGCACGGCAACTGGAAGGCTGCCCCATCGAAGTGCTGGAGGATCCGATTCCGAAGGATGATCTGTCACTCTATGTCCGGTTGCGGCAGGAGATGGACATTCCCGTGGGCCTGCACCTGGAACGACCGCAGGATGTGTTGCAGGCGATCACGCTGGGCGCCGCTGACATCTTCAACCTGCGCGGCACCATGACGGGTTTCCGCGGTGCCGCCTACCTGGCGGAGATTGCCGGGTTGCCCGTCTGGCGTGGCTCCGGCCTCGATCTGGGCATCCTCGACGCGTCGTATACCCACGTGTGCGCTACCACCCCTGCCTGTTCCCTGGGCAGCGACATCGTCGGCAATTTCCTGCGGGAGGACGACCTCATCGTCGATCCCCTGGTGTATGAAAACGGCCACGTCCGTGTGCCCGAAGGCCCCGGGTTGGGGGTCGAACTGGATGAAGATGCTCTGCAGCGTTACGCCGTGAACGAAGGTGAAAATGGCGGCCCCGGCCGCTGGGAGGAAAAATTACCATGAAGATCGCCGTCTGCCTGCCGCCTGCGCCGGGTCTGCCCTGGACCCTGATGCGCCAGTGCGGCATCGACTACGCCGTATGTCACGACAGCCTGGTGACCATCCCCAACGCCGCCGAGGCCGATCAGCCCTGGAGCCTGGCGGGCCTGCGGCGCAAGCAGGAGATCTACGAGAAGATCGGCGTCGAACTGGCCGTCTGGGAAGGTCGGCCCGGCATGGAGCAGATCAAGCTGGCCCTGTCCGGGCGGGATGAGGAGATCGATGTCGTCTGCCGCATGCTGCGCAACATGGGTGAAGTGGGCATCAAGGTGTGGTGCAGCATGTGGATGCCCATTCTCGGGGTCATGCGCACGGCACGAAACCTGCCGACGCGGGGTGGTGCGCAGGTCAGCGCCTTCCATCACGAAGCCCTGCGAGACGCGCCCCTCACGGAGTATGGCGTCGTCACCGAAGAGGATCAGTGGAACAACCTGAAATACTTCCTCGAGAAGGTGGTCCCCGTCGCCGAGGAAGCGGGCGTGAAGACGGCCATGCATCCCGATGACCCGCCCCTGTCACCGATTCGCGGCGTAGCCCGGATCATGAGTTCGCTGGAGAACTACCAGCGGCTGCTGGACCTGGTGCCCAGCCCCATGAACGGCATCGGCCTGTGTCAGGGGAACTTCGCCCTCATGACCGACGATCTGCCGGCGGCGATCCGTCACTTCGGCAAACAGGGCAAGATCCACTTCGTCCACATGCGGGACGTGCGCGGTACCGCCGACCACTTCCAGGAGGCGTTCCACGACGATGGCCAGTCGGACCTGGTGGAGTGTTTCCGCGCCTACCGCGACGTCGGCTACGAGGGTGTCTGTCGCCCCGACCACTACCCGAAGATGGGTGATGACAGTTATGCCGATGAACTGGGCATCGCCAGGCTGTTTGCCGTGGGTTATCTCAAGGGCATCCAGCGGGCGGTGGACGCCGAGTAACGGCGACCGGTACCGTCAGAGGCGCCGAATCAATCGCCCCCGTCCTGCAGGGCCTGAATCATGGCGATGATGTAGCCGAACTGAAAGGCCCAGCCCTGGCGGACACGTACGGACAGGCCTGGCGGATGGGGGTCGTCGGGATGATGCGGGGCGTGATCGGGCATGAGCATGTACGGGTATCCGGTACGATGGAAGATCTTTGCCAGGGTGAACATGTTGACGTCCCCCTCATCGGGCCAGACCTCGACGAAGTCGTTCAGCCCGCCACGGATGTTGCGGAAGTGAACGTTGAAGATCTTCTTGCGGGATGAGAAATACTCGACGATGGGCGGCAGCTCCTGACCCGGCTTCTCCAGGCCCTCGGCGGCGACACCGCAGCAGAAATTGAAGCCGTGGCAGGGGCTGTCGACCAACTCGCTGAATCTCTTCAGCCCCTCGAAGACCGGAAAGTTCCAGCGATCCTCCCCGCGCAGGACGTCGGCGGGAGGATCCGGCAGATGGCTGGCCATCTGTACGTTGTACTCTTCGGCAACGGGGATGACACGTTCGAGGAGGTAGCTGGCCCGGGCGAAGATCTCATCCCGGTCGACACGCCCCCCCTTGTGTGGCTCGTCATTGTTGTACTTCGAAAATTCGAACGAACTGTAGCCCGAGCCGCCGCGGCCATACCGGGTCTCGGTTCGCTGATAGCCAACGACCGAGAAATTGTAGTTCAGGCCGCGCAGACCGGCTTCACCCGCATGTTCGATCCACTTGCAGATCGTGTCGATGTCGCGGTCGCGTTGGGGGTCGAGAGCCAGCGTGATACTCTCGGCGATGGGGATGTGGATCATTTCCAGATCGACGCCGGCGGCGGCGGCGATCTCGCGCTGCCGAACCAGGAGCCCAAGATCCCCCGCGTCGAGATTGGTATCCATGTGTCTCACGCCATGGCGCGTCAGGAACTCCAGTTCGACCTTTGATGTACCGATCCCCTGCACGCCGACATACATGACACACCCTCCTGTTAATGATGCGGTTCAGACCTCGTAGGGCACTTCGACCACGGTGGCTTCGATGGCAGCCCGCAGTTGCGCCAGTTTTTCCTCCACCTGCGCCACGACCTCGCCCACAGGCACCCCCGCCCCTTTGCCTGCCTCGGAACGAACCTTCAGTTCCATGATGCCATTCTGCAGGCCACGGTCGCCGACGGTGATACGCACCGGACAACCAATGAGATCAGCGTCGTTGAACTTGACCCCCGGCTTCTCCTTGCGATCGTCGTAGAGCACTTCCACACCACGGGCCGTCAGTTCTGCGTACAGCCCCTCCGCTGCCGTCCGGGCGTCACCGTCGGCCTTGGCCAGCGATACCAGATGTACGTGGTACGGGGCTACCGTGATCGGCCACACGAGGCCGCCGTCGTCGTGGGAATGCTCGACCACGCAGGCCAGCAGACGGCCGACGCCGATGCCGTACGAACCCATGATGATGGACTGCGCCCTGCCCGTCTCATCGAGGAATCGGGCGCCAAGGGCATCGGTGAAGCGGCTGCCCAGTTGAAAGATGTTGCCCACCTCCACGCCGCGCGTCAGTTCCAGACCCGCCCCGCAACGGGTGCAGGCATCCCCCGCCCGGGCGGAGGCGATGTCGGCGACCGTCGTCGCCTGCCAGTCGCGCCCGTAGTTGACGTTGCGCTGATGGAAGCCCTCTTCGTTGGCGCCGGACACCAGATTCGGTGCCGCCTCAATGGACTCATCCGCAATCACGAGCACGTCTGTCAGGCCCATCGGTGAGGCGTAGCCGGCCACTGCGCCGAGAGCCCTGATTTCGTCATCCTGCGCCGCCCGCAGACCCAGGGCGCCGGCGGCGTTGGCCACCTTGGTCTCGTTGACGTCGAGATCACCGCGGATGACGGCGAAGACCATGCGCTCCTCATGGCCGGCACCCTCTTGCTGCTTGTAGCGCCCCATGAAGAACACAGCCTTGGCCGTCTGTCGGGGCTCGATGTCGAGCAGCTTCGCCAGATCATCGATGGTCTTCGTCGTCGGCGTGGCAACCTTTTCCATGGGCAGCGCTTCACCGGCCACCGCATCGCTGCGACGGAACTGGGCCACCTGCGCATTGGCAGAGTAGCCACATTCGGCGCAACGCACGATCGTATCCTCACCCACACCGGTGAGATACATGTACTCGTGGGACACCTTGCCGCCCATGATCCCGGAGTCGGCGGCAACGGCCACCGTCGGGATCCCGCAGCGGTTGAAGATGTTGAAGTAGGCCTGGTAGTGGGCCCTGTACTGCACCTCGAGACCTTCCTGGGTGGCATCCAGTGAGTACGAATCCTTCATGGTGAACTCGCGCACGCGGATCAGCCCGGAGCGTGGCCGTGGATCATCACGCCATTTGGTCTGCAACTGGTAAACCAGCTGCGGCAGTTGCCGATAGGACCTGATCTCCTTGCGCGCGAGGTCGGCGACAACCTCCTCATGGGTCATGGCCAGTACCATGTCGCGGTCACCGCGGTCCTTGAAGCGGCTCATCTCGGCATCGATGTCGTAGTAGCGCCCCGTCTCGCGCCACAGATCCGCCGGATGAATGACGGGCATGGTGATCTCCTGCCCGCCGATGGCATCCATTTCGGCACGGATGATGTTTTCCATTTTTCGCAGGGAGCGCAGTGCCAGTGGCAGGTAGCTGAAAATGCCACTGGCCAGCTGGCGCATGAAGCCGGCGCGCAACAGCAGCACATGGCTGATCGCCTCGGCGTCGTTTGGTGCTTCGCGCAGGGTCTGACTGAACAGCCGGCTTACTCGCATCGCGTGCTTGTCTCTTTCATCGTCATCGGTTCGATTCGTATTTCATCATGGTGCCCATGGCACGGTACATCATCCACGCCGAAAACCACACCCAGATGGCGGCAATCGGATAGGCCAGCCACGGCAGGCCCCAGTATTCGGCCAGGATGCCGGCATCGGTATACTCGGCAAACTGCCACAGGTCGGTGCGAAAATCGTGCAGGCTGTACATACACAACATCACCCCGAGCCACACGGCACAGGCGGCGCCGGCGCCGGCGGAGTACATCGCCAGGCAGACGAGGGCCAGCCCGCCGAGAATGCCCAGGTAGAAGCCGACGCCGCCAACCGGCGTGTAGGCCATTGTCATGCCCATCGTCACAGCACCCACGAGCAGCACGAGGAGTCGCTGCAATTGCGGCACGATCCCGGAGCCGATCAGCAACGCACCGATGAGGGCCGACCCCACATACCCGGCTGAAATGATCACCGGGGGCCAGCCCCCCATCGTCAGTGTGTGCCCCGACTCTTCCCACGCCGTATGCATCTCGATGACCTGGCCACCGGTCAGCAGCGAAGCCGTGGCGTGGCAGACCTCGTGCACCATGACGACGAACACCCGGAAGGGCTTGATCAGCGTCGTATTCCACAACATCCAGGCACCAACCGCACTGAGAAAGTGGTAGCGAAAACGCCACAGAATCGCCGCCTGTCGGCGGAGCCGTTTTCCCAGAGGCTGCCGCCGTTTGCCCACCCGCCGTCCCCTGCCTACTCGGCGGCGCGCGTGGCGATCTTGGCAGCGATCATCGCTACCGCCGCATCCGCCCTCATGGGATCCATGTTGTCACCGGAGCGCAGTCGGATCGCCACCTGCGAATCCTCCACTTCACGGTCGCCGAGTACCATCATGAAGGGAATCTTCTGCTTCTGCGCCGAGCGGATGCGATAGTTCAGCGTCTGATCCTGCGTCAACTCGGCACGGATGCCCGCTGCCTTCAGGGCGCCGAGAACCTTCGCCCCGTACTCCTGGTGCCGTTCGGCAATCGGCAGAACCATAACCTGCACTGGCGCCAGCCACGGCGGGAAAGCGCCGGCATAGTGCTCGATGAGAAAACCGATCATGCGCTCATGCGTGCCCAGGGGGGCCCGGTGAATACACAACGGTGTTTCGTCGCTGCCCTCGGACGTCTTGTAGTGCAGGCCGAATTTCTCCGGCACGGCAAAGTCGACCTGGTTGGTGGCGATGGTGAACTCGCGGCCGATGGCGGACCAGATTTCGACGTCGATCTTGGGCCCGTAGAAAGCGGCTTCGCCGGCGACCTCCTCGAAGGGAATGCCGCCCTTCTCGAGGGTGCGACGCACCATGTCTTCCGTTTTCTTCCACAGTTCCGGCTGGTCGACGTATTTCTTGCCGAGACCCTCGGCGGAATGCGTGGAGAATCGCATCATGTACTTGTCGATGCCGAACAGTTCGAAGTATTTCAGATACATACGGCAGACGGCAAGAAACTCCTCCTCGAACTGGTCGAGGCGGCAGTAAATGTGGGCATCGTTCATCTGCATGGACCGCACCCGCATCAGACCGAAGAGCTCGCC
>JAQCJA010000173.1 GCA_027593305.1 bacterium | reverse complement strand
AGCCGGCCGAGGTGAATGATGGGCTCTCTTGGTCGAGGTGGTGCCGCGCGCGGCAGATCGACGGGGTCACGGCTCAGGACGTTGCCGTTCACATCCATCCGCTCCACTTGCAGATCGATATTGGGGCCCTCATATACGGGCAGGCCCTGCTGTCGCCGCTGCGCCTTCCAGTTCTGCAGCGCTTCTGCGAGAGCCTCCGCATCCCGTTCCCGGGCGCGGCGCACCACATCCATCAGCCGCGGTACATAGGAGCCGAAACACAACCAGGTGAAGCGCCAGTCAGCGAAATGGCGACAGCGTTCCGTCTGGCGCACAAAGGTCCCCTGCAGGTGTTGCTGGCAGTAGGCGGCATACATCGGATCGTGTGTCATGTCGTAGGCCAGGGCCATCACCTGCGCACCGAAGTCGCCGGAGACACCCCACTGCGTCCAGTAGAATTCGTCATTCACCGGCCACAGCCGGGATCGATCCGTCAGCAGCGTCCGTGCCATGTCAGCGGTGACGAAGTTGTCTGTGAGATGCTCCCACAGCAGGTACTGCGCTTCGGCAAGCACGTGCTGCCGCAGGCGCTCGCTGGGAAACAGACGCAGGCCGGCGGCGAAGATGGGATACATGTCGCGTGCATGGCCAACGGGTGGTGTCTCCGGCTCGACAACCGCCTCGTCGCCGCGCGGGCCCCGAGTGTAGAGACTCACGGGGTAGTACCCGGGCTTCGGCAAGGCCTGCAGAAACCAGTGGAGGGAGCGTTCGGCAAGCATACCGTACTGCTCGTGCCAGGTCGCCTGGTAGACATCTAGCAGGATCGTCAGCGGTCCCGTGAACTCCCGATGCAGCGCCGCGTCGCGACAGGACAGGATCCCCGCCGGCTCCTGCGTGCGCACGACCCAGTCGGCCGCCGCCACTGCCACTTCCAGTTGCCGTCGGTCACCGGTGAGGTAGTAGTCGAGCAGAATGCCGCCCACCATCGTATGGGATGGACTGGGTCCCCCCGTCCACTGATGGGCATTGTGATAATGCATGAGACCGACCCGCTTGGGATCATCGTGGGCGTGGATGATGCACACGTCGGCGACGCAGCGGGCATAGGCGCTGGCAAAGCGGAAAGCGCTGCGGTCGCCGGTGCGCAGGTAATGGCCCCAGGCACCCAGGATCTGATCGTTCGTCTCGTTGTTGTACGGACCGACATGGCGCAGAGCCCGTACCGGATCGGTGTCCTTGTAGTGCACCCACGCCACTGCCGGACCCGCAGAGTGTGAGCACACGGCATTGCCGTAGCGCATCATGCCATAGAGTCGGCCGCGCACTTGCGGCGCCAGCGCCACAGAGTCGAAGATCTCATCGAGGCCGCGATCGATCAGTTCGTACTGTGGCTCGCCGGCATGATGAAAGTGACCGAAGGCACCCGTAGCACAGGCATACGCCGGAGCCGCCGGCGCCAGCAGCGGCTGCTGAAAGGCGGCAGCCAGGCTCTCGGCCTCTTCGTCTTCGATCGAGCCCGCAGCAAATCGCAGCAGGATGTTCGTCGTCTTGGCAGCCCCCCTGCCATTGTCGATGCCGGTGTCGTTATGTGATGCCGCCCGTTCCGGCGCATGTTTGGCGACCATCGCCTCGACCCAGAGCAGGCTCTCTGGATCCTGCACATCAAAACTTTTCAGGTTGAGCGGCGCCGTCGGATTCTGCTGCAACAGGCGCACAACTTCGGCCTCGTCCCGCGTGCCACCAAAGCGGAGGGCCGTTTCCCTGAAGGGTGTGGTGAATGCCAGCGGCGGCACGCTCCCGGGCCAGATTTGCACGTCGAGCCCGGTGGCGTCGACAACGAACCCCTTGGGATACTCCTGCCATGCATCACGAATGACAGCAAGGACACCCCCGCCATCGCTGCTGCTGAGGCTGGCCCAGCCACGAGTGCGTGTGCCGGTGGTGGCGCCCGCGTCGCCCGACACTTCATAGTGTTCGTCATCCCGTTGCAGGAAAGACAGGTCGCCGGCGCTCTCGTGAACCCCATGGACGCCGCCCACGACTGCACGGGTTGGCTCGCCCGCCGGCGGCAGGTGGACACCAATGCCGGCAAGCTCGACGAGGTCAGGATCCTGATCAAAAACGAACGTGTGCTGCAGTCGTATCTCCGGTCGTCCTGCGGCAAAGTGCAGGCGCAGGATGTAGGGACAGAAACGCAGACCCTGTGCCGTAGCCAGGTGGCCACGCACCCAGATAGAGCTGCGCAACGGCCCCTGCTCCTCGACGGCAATCGTCGCCGGCAGGTGACCGGACGCAAAAAGTTGTCCATGGCCGTCGACCATCGTCAGACGCAGCCCGTCGCCGTCCGCCCACAGCCGCTTCCAACCCTCGCCATCACGGACACGGACATCTGTCAGCAGCGCCTTCGGCGTGATCCGCGCCTGCAGCGCACCCGTATCGATGGTCAGGGATGTGCGGTCTCTGTCGATGCGAACCGGATGCAGCGGCGTGGGTGACACGGCATCGGCGCCATACTCGAGAACCAGGCCGGCGCCATCCGTCGCCGCAACCGTTGCAGCCACCGTTGTCTGGAAATCAACGAGCAACCAGCGCACCGAATGCTGCTCGGCATCCCATGTTGTCAGGCTCTGTGCCTGCGTCGGCAGCGGCCTGCCCGTGGCATCAACAACTCGCACCGGCGTGTCGAGCGGGAGTTCCCCCTCGGCGAAGGGGATGCCCTGCGTGATCGGCCAGTTCTCGTAGGTAGCGTCTGCGCCCCCGGAGAGGCACAGAGGAATCCGTTTCATTCCATCACGCTCCTGAGATGGCAGTCTTGATCCTGGTACACAGATCCTCGAGCAAGGCATCCCTCGCAACTGTGGCAGATGTCGCATTCGGTATGATCACGTCCGCGTACTGCCGTGCCGGGAGGATGTAGCGCTGATAACCGACCAGGACGCATTCACGGTTGTAGTGCAGGATGGTGTCGTGGCTGCCACCGTAACCTTTGGCGAGATTGCGCTGCGTGCGGCGTATGAGCATCTCTTCGACGTCGGCGTCGACGAAACATCTGATATCCATCAACTGACGCATCTCGGGGTAGCAGAGCGCCAGGTGCCCGTCGAGGATGACGACATCCACCGCGGCGGGCGTGGCGCAGACGGCGACCATCTCGTCGACCAGCAGGGAGTCGGGGCGGTTGTAGTCGGCACAGTCCCTGGCGTGATATGCAGAGTAGTATCTGGGCAGGTCCGCCGCAGGTTTGAAGAAGCGATCGAGGCCCCTGACCTCGACCCGCAGAGGTGCAAGGGTGGCGGCCATGACGGCGGCGATCGTTGACTTGCCTGCACCGCTGCCGCCGGCGAGTCCGATGGTGATCTGACCGGGAATGCGCGGCTGCAGTTGCAGGTGCTCGAGAGGTACGTTAGTCATACAGGCCACGGAATCGGGTCACTGCAGTGCTTGTTCGTGGAGGGCGCTTACGATAAGCCGCCGGCAGTCCGGGCGACAGGAGGGCCCTCATCACAGGAGACAACGATGGAACGCATCATACTCAAAGGGACGGGGGCGACCGTATCCCGTCTCTGTCTCGGCACGATGACCTTTGGTGCTCAGGCCGACGAGGCAACATCCCTGCGCATGGTCGACGCCGCTCTCGACGGTGGCATCAACTTTTTTGACACAGCCGACGCCTACGGCAAGGGCCGCTCAGAGGAGATCCTTGGTAAGGCCCTGCAGGGCCGGCGCGAGCGGGTCGTCCTGGCCAGCAAGGTGTGCAATCCCATGGGCCCGGATGCCAGGGATGGCGGTCTGCACCGCTGGCATGTGATCCGTGGCGTCGAAGCCAGTCTCAAGCGCCTGCAGACGGACTGTCTCGACATCTGCTACCTGCACCGCCCCGACCGCAACACCCCCATGCAAGAAACCCTGGCAGCGATGGACACCCTCGTGCAGCAGGGCAAGGTGATCTACGTGGGCATGTCGAACTACGCCGCCTGGCAGGTCTGCCGCGCGCAGTGGTTGTGCCAGCTGCACCATTGGGCGCCGCCCGTCGTTGTGCAGTTGCCGTACAACCTGATCACGCGTGCCGTCGACGAGGAGTGTGCGGAATTCACGCAGAGCATGCAGGTCGGCGTCGCCGCCTACAACCCGCTGGCAGGCGGTCTGCTGACGGGCAAGCATGCACGTGAGGGTAGTCCCGCCAAAGGCACACGCTTCGCGATGAACAAGGATTACTACGGCCGTTTCTGGCACGAGAGCAACTTCGACGCCCTCGAGGAACTCGGCCGCATTGCCGCCGACGCCGGACGCAGCCTGACCGAACTGGCCCTGCAGTTCCTGCTGTCACGCAACGTCGTCGACGCCGTCATCGTCGGCGCCAGTCGCCTGGAACATCTCGAGCAGAACATCGCCGCCGCCGAGGGCCGGCTGGACGAGGCCACTCTTGCCGCCTGTGATGCCGTGTGGCAGCAACTGCGTGGCGACCACTTCCGCTACAATCGCTGAGACTGGAGGCGAACCTGATGGCACTTCACGACTGGCGTGATCACGTCTGCCTGTGCGCCTCCTTCGACACTTCGATGGATGCCGATCTGAGTCGCGGCGATGGCCGGGCGACCTGGAACAGCGACGTTGTCCGCTGGGACGCCGGCGCCGGCCGCTTCGGCGGCGCGCTGGTCTTTGCCGCCGCCCATCACGGGTGGGCGGAAGACGAATTCACCTTCCCCGCAGCGGGCAATTTTCCCTATGCGCAACAGGATTTCTCCGGCACCATCTCCCTCTGGTTGAGCGGCGATCCGGACGCCGAACTGGCGGCCGATGTGCCTGTCGATCCTTTCCACATCAGTCGCCACTCCGCCGACGGCTCCTTCTATCTCGACCTGACACGCCCTGACGACGACCGCTACGGCTCGCCTCGGAAACTTCGCTTCGGGCTCTACAATGACAGCCCGGAACGGAGCCGTTTTGTCGGGGGCCAGCTCATCGTCGTCGGCGAACTGAACTGGCGGTCGGATGACTGGCATCACGTTGTGGCCACCTGGAGCCATGCCAACAGCGGGCACCAGGATGGCTGTGCCAACCTCTACATCGACGGCGTACGACGGGGTTGGATGACGGGCTACCGCCACCAGCTCACCTGGGATGTGGAACAACTCACAATCGGTCTCGGCCAGCGCTACGCCGGCAGGATCGACGAATTGCTGATCCTGGATCGTGATCTGTCCGTCGAGGAAGTTGCCGAACTCTATCACCACCCCACCCCACTTCTGGAGCCGTTGCCGTGACCATCAGAAACCTCAGCCCACAACGCATGTTCGCCGACCTCGTCGCCAACCGCACGCCCGAACTGGCCTTCGCCGGCAAGGACAAGCGCCAGTTCGTCGCCTGGAAGCGCAAGGCCCTGCCCCGTGTGCTCGCCTGTCTGGGGGATGCGCCCGGTGCAGTGCCACTCAACGCACAGTTGCTGGCGGAGTGGGAACACCGGGGTCTGCGCCGTCAGCGCTGGATCATCGACGTCCAGCAGCACCTGTCGGCGACCTTGCTGGTCAACCTGCCCGCCGATCTGCAGCGCGGCGAGCGGCGTCCTGCCATCCTCTGCTGCCACGGCCACGGACCCTTCGGCAAAGAACCGGTCATGGGCAACGATTCCAGCCCGGACATGGCTGCCAACATCGCCCAGCACCGCTACAACTATGGCGAGGAGATGGCACACAAGGGGTTCATCACCTACGCCATCGACTGGATCGGTTTTGGCGAGCGCAACGATACAGCCAAACACAACCACCATGCCGGCGTGGGGGGACGCGACTGGTGCAACACCCTGTACCTGCATGCGACCATGCTCGGCATGACGTCGATCTCCATCAACGTCGTGCACGGCAAGGCGGCAACCGACTTCGTCACCTCCCTGCCACAGGTCGATGGCGAACGTCTGGGTGTGATGGGCCTGTCCGGTGGCGGCACGATGACCCTGTGGATGTCGCTGTGCGACGAGCGCTTCCGCGCCGCCGAGATCATCTGTTACAGCGATCTGTGGGCGGCCTTCGGCATCCGCGACAACAACTACTGCGGCATGCAGGTGGCACCAGGCCTGTTCAAGCTGGTGGACCTGCCGGACTGCCAGGGCCTGATCGCACCCCGCCCCCTGTTGATCGACATCGGCGCCAATGACACCTGCTTCAAAGTGGACACGGCCCTGGCCTGTTATCGTCAGGTGGAGACCATCTACGGCGCTGCCGGTGCTGCGGACAACCTGGAACTGGATCTGCATCCCGGTGAACACGGCTGGGGTGGCAACCGTTCCGAGGCGTTCTTCAAGCGGCATCTGCAGTTCTGAGCCGCCGACCTGCCTGGTGGCAGATCAGGGATACTTGGCCCGACGATACCCCCGGGCGAAGACGTCACCATCGTAGCCCTCGTCCGCCAGGGACAGATCGCTGAGGAACACCTCGGCGCCGCCGCGCAACCACGACTGTCGGGCCGCCAGTGCCGCCAGTTCGGGCTCGATCAGCTGCGCCATCGGGTGCGGGGGTACATCGGTCTCACCCGCCAGGTACGGCAGCACCGCTTCCAGCAGTTTGCGGTACAGGGTCCTGGTATCACAGGTGATCTGTCGCACACCCTTGTCCGTGATCGCCGTAACGTGGAACGGCAACCAGGCGCCTTCGCCCACTGCCAGGTATCCCAGGCGCCCATCAGCCCACCTGAGTTGCAGGTGTTTGAGGCCGGACGCGCCGAGGTAACGCACGGAGCGGATGCCGGGACCCATGAGTGCACTCAACAGGCTGTAGGCGTGGATCCCATAGTTGTATTCGTCGGTGCCACAGCCGGCGAAAGCTGATTGCACCTTGCCCCGCTCCGTGACCGGTTCCTGCAGGTAACTGACGACCTCTGCGGCGTAGCGCAGACTTGAGCCACCCGTCACGCGGTGCCCGGCCGCCGCCCAGTCGAGCAGTTGCTGCGCGTCCCCCAGATTGCCAACAACTGGTTTGTCGAGCAGCACGGATTTGCCCGCTTCAATGAAGGGCAGCGCCCGATCGATGTGCCGATCCCAGTCGCAGGCATGGATGATGGCACAGTCGACGTCAGCGACCATCTCTTCCAGTTCGGCGTAGACCTTTGGCACCGAGTGCTGCGCCGCGAAGTCGCGTACGTATTCGGCTGGATGGATGTCGCCCGCATCGAAGATGCCAACGACCTCGTGACCGAGATCTCGCTCGATGGGTATCCAGTTCTGCGGGTGTGACGTGTCGAGATCGACAATGCCGATGCGCATGGATCTTAGGCCTCCGCTTCCTCAACCACCGTGATCTGGTCGGGCCCGTTGGGCACGACGCAGAGAAACTCGAACCGATCCGCCCCCTCCACCTGGTAGGAATGGGGCACGTTGGCGGGAATGTGTACCGAATCCCCTGCCGTTACCTGTATCGTCTCATCGCCGATGCGAATCGTCGCCGCTCCCGTCAGTACATACTGCCCGTGTTCGACCGTGTTCGTATGTAACGGCATGCCGCCCCCCGGTTCCATGACGAAACGGCGAATGGCGAAGTGTGGCGACAGTTCTTCGCCGATCAGCACCTGCCGTGCCGTCGACGTACCGCCGGTTACCGGATCGAGTGGCACATCCTGTGGTTTGCGTACTGTCATCCGTTGCCTCCCTTGTGCACGATCGCCTCCAGAGCGCGCCCATAGGCGTGACTGGCGGCGTTGAGTTCGTCCATCCCCTGTGCCGGCAGGTGCAACTGCACACCGGCGATCATCTCGTCCACGTGCTGCGGCGATTCTGCTCCGCCAAGGACGGCGGTGACCGCTGTCTGCGCCAGCACCCAGGCGACACAGACAGCACCGCGGGACGTTTTCAACTCGCCCGCCACACGGTCCACCACCTTGAGCAGCGCCTCCAGCGGCGATCCGTCCTCAACGGCACGACCTGGCGCCAGGTTGCCGCAGTCCATCGGGCTGAAAGCGAGCAGACCCATCCCGGCCCGCTGCAGCAGCGGGAACATATCTGCTTCGAGCAGGCGCGGGCGGGAGCGGCCATCACTCGTCAGAGCGCTGCCGGCGATCGTGTAGTACTCCTCGACGCCCACCGGTGGCTGCGTTCCTGCGTTCTTCGCAGTCTGCCACAGTTGCTGCAGTTGCAGGGCACTGTGATTCGACACACCCCAGTGGCGGATGCGCCCACTGTCGACCAATCCCTGCATGCGCGCACACAGATGATCCATGGACGTGACGCCATCGGGTGAGTGCAGCAGATACAGGTCGATGACATCGGTGTCGAGCCGACGGCGGCTGCCGTCGAGTTGTACGTGCAGATAGGCTTCGGTGAAGGGTCGCACGGCGCCCGCAGTGCCGTCGGCTGCGGGCGGTTCCGAGGGCGACACTTTCGTGCAGATGATGACTTCGTCACGACGACCGCGCAGGGCGGCGCCGAGCAGGCGCTCGGAGCCGCCCCAGCCA
>JAQCJA010000172.1 GCA_027593305.1 bacterium | reverse complement strand
AGCCGTTGCACATCGACTGCGACCGAGATGCTACCGGCAACGCCCAGGGAGCTGCGACCCATGGCCTCGATCTCGGCCACCACCGCAGGCAGCCCTCCCCAGTCCCCGCGCGGAGCGTCACTGATGTCGTTGACAACAACATCAGCCCCATCCTGCGCCAGCCGCAGCGCAATCGCCCGACCGATACCTCGCTCCCCAGCAGCACCGGTAACCAGCGCCACCTTGCCCTTCAGATCATACGTCATCGTAGTTCCCCAGGCGCGGCAACAAGTGTCGACCCGGCGCGCCGATTCGGCAGCCCTTCGCCGAATCGGTACGGTGCGGCGCTGAATTCACCCTTAGTCATCGTAGTTCCCCAGGCGCCGCACAAGTTCCCGTTGTGCCTCCCGGAACAGGCCGATCAGGCGCCGCCGGACCTTGTCATCCTTGAACACACCAATCTTCTCCGCCCAGGTGATGCCCCCCTCCATGTGTGTCATCAGGTATTCACCGTCCGTCTCTTCAAAGGCGCAGCGGCGGCCAACATCGATGTAGACGGGCGAGGAGTGGGCCATGACCGGCCCCGCATCCGTGGCATACGGCCCCCAGCAACGGGCGGCAATCCAGCATGACTTCTCCGTCTTCACCTTTGTCTTCAGCGTGATTGAGCGCTCCCCCTCCTCGATGATCTCACGTTCGTGGCTCACGCCGTTGACGATCAGTTCCACACCCGTCAACGGCCACACGCTCCAGGCGGTGATCTCTACCTCGACGGAACCACCGTTGCCTGGCAGAGCGATTTCCTGCCCCATCTGGGCGCCCTCGACGCGCAGATCGATCATCGCTCCCGTGCTGGCAAAGGTGTTGCCCCCGCGCACGGCCTGGCACCAGTTGTCGTAGGTGAACTCGCGCCCCTGCTGCAACTTGGCATAGGTGCGCGAGCCACCGAGGATGCGACCGTTCGACATTTTGTCGGTGCCGCCGACGATGGGCAGCTTCTGGCCGATGTTGAGCCAGCGGTAGTAACCCCTTTCGCCCTGGCCAATCTGCTCTCCCTGCCAGATCCAGCACATCTCGGCCGCGTCGGCGTGGCCCATGACGATGTTGGCGGCGTTTTCGAAGTCCGGCGCCGGCATGTGTGGCATGATGACGAGCCCCCCCTGCGCCCTGCAGGCTTCGGCCCAGTCCGCCATGATGACCTGCACTTCACCGCCGATCCAGTCTTCGTTGGGGCCCCCGGTGCACATGGGCGCCACCAGTTCATTGAGGCCCAGCAGGCTGATGTGGCCCAGCACGTGCTGTCGATTCTCCTGGCTCACGTAGACGATGTGATTCTCCGTCGACGTCGGTGACACACCACCGGTGAACTCCTCCCAACTGGTGAACAGGCGCCCCCACTGGCTGGCCAGCAGATTGACGACGTTCAGGTCCTCCCCTTCGGCTTCGAGCAGACTCGATTGGGAGGACAGAAAGTGCACGTGTGTATCGCCTGAGTAGTAGCCGTTTGCCTTCATGTCGAAGGCACGCTTTGCCTTCAACGTCAGGTGGCGCTGCCCCGGCTTGATGTCGATCAACTGCCGTGTCGGATCGTACTCGAATCCGCGCACAACCTCGACGTAGTTGGTCCCCACGGGCATCTCGATCTGACAGGTCCCGTCGATATAGGCATAGGGTGTCCCGTGTGTCTTGCAGTCACCGCCCATGTCCTCAAACCAGCCGATGTTGACATCCGCCTGATGCCCGTGCGGCGCCAGGTAGGCACCCTCCTTGGAACGGAAATGCACGCGGCACCCGACTTTGTCCCCCGAGTCCTCGTCAACGACGCGCACGTGCACCCATTGGGTGCCCTCGTTGCCGACGACCTGGATGTGAACCGGGCCATCCGTCGCTTCGCCATCAGCGAGCACGTCCCCCCAGGCGAACTCAGCCTGGGTGTCGATGCCTGCATCGCTGACCTTCAGCCTGCCGTGGGCGGATCCGTGCACTTCGACATAGCCGCCGCGACGCACAGTCTGCCCGCCCGCCCCCCAACCGGTCTCGTTCGTCGTCAGATACTCTTCCCCCACCTCAAACAGATCATCCTGTCGGGCGATGACCCCGCGTTCCATAGCAACCGTCGGCGGCGCCGTGGCCCCGTCCACGGTTACCGCAATGGTCTTGCGGGACGGCCAGATGAAGGGATCCTGCTCCTCATCACACAACGTCACCGCCCCAAGAGCGATGGGTATCACCGATGTCGCTTCGACGACGATTTCACGGATCTCGATCTCGGCATGGGGGTTCTTGAAGTCGAACAACCACCAACCGGACAGGTCATGTCCCATCTCGGTGGGTCCACCTGCGGGGCTGCCATCGGCACGGAACCAGGCGTTGTACTCACCCGTCTGCCCGCGTCCATAGCCAAGGACGGTATCGTTGATGCCGATGGGGTGATGGGTGCGACAGTTACGGCACTGGAACGGATGATGGCCCCATTGCGTCGAGATGTCGTGGATCTCCCAACGCCGCCGGAGGGGCTGCTCCACCTCCGTGCCATCCGCATAGCGGATGAGGTAGCGGCCAACGGGCAGGCTCGCGCCCTCCATGGTGGCCCAGTGTCCGTCCACTGGTGCACATGCATGCGCAAAGAGAATCCGCCGGGCCCGGTCGCCGACAGCAATGGTCACCGACTTGTCGGTATCACGGCCGGCATCAGCAACCTGTACATACCAGTGCGGCGTCTCCTTCTCGCCGAGCCGGAAGGGCACCCCCCAGAAGCGGCTGTCGCCGGCAGGCATGGCGGACAACGCCGTGCGTTGTGGGTCTGCTCCCATGTACGGCCACAACCAGCGGCTGTCACCGATATCGATGTTGGCCAGGCCCGCATTGTGCCTTGGCGTCAGGTCGAGGGTGCGAAAGGTGTCGGTCATCACGCAGATCTCCTGATCACATGTATCTCTTGCGTTCCGCCAGCATACCCATGACAACAAAGGCGGCGATCACGGTGAGGGGCAGGTAGCCACTGCCGAAGTAGAGCAACAGGCTGCGCACGGCTGAGGCGCCGGCGGCGGCAAGCATGCCGTAACCGAACACGCACAGCAGTACAAAGGCGGCGGTGCGTACGAGGAAGTTGTAGCCGCGTATGTGTTTCTTGACGAAACCGTTGATCTCGTCGCCGAAAATGACCAGCAGTGTGGTCACGATGGCAGTGGAGATCGTTGCCATATGGGCCTGAATCCAGGTGGTGCTGCCAGCGAGGGCGGCAACCAGTTGCGGCAGAATGGTGTGGAGGACGTCCATGTGCTCCCTTCGTGTCAGCGACGCTGTGTATTTGGCGGTGGTCGACCCGGAGCAATCTAACGAGAGGCCCCTCATTGAGGCCAGCGACGCCCCCAAGTAGATTCACTCCCATGGCAGACACGATCCCATCGACCGGGCAGTTCGCTCTGATCATCGCCCCCAAGGGCCGCACGCAGAACAGCATCGTCAGACATCTGATGCTGCTGCTCAATTATCGATATGGCCTCGATCTGCTCGTCGCCAACAGCTTCTATGAGGGGTTTTCGGCCGTACAGCGGCACGGCAGTCGACTGGTCTGCGCCGCCGCCATCCTCGATCGAAAGACGGACAGCCGCACGTCGATCTCCTCCCTCAACCTCGAGGGGAAACTGCCGCTGTTCCTCATCATCCCTGAGCACACCAAGGCCCAGCACGAGGAACTGTGTTATCGCCTCGACGACGTCTGGTTCGTCACCTGGGAGGAAGCCCTCGCCGCGGACGCGCCTGGTTCCCTGCGACGCATGGTGGAACGTGTTTTCGCCGAGCGCAACGTGGGCGAGTTGTTTTCTGCCGAAGGGCTGGCGCTGCCCTACGAGCAGATGCAGGAGCGAGTCGCCCAGCGGCTGCGCAACGTCAAGACCTTGCCCACTCTGCCTGAAGTGGCCGTGCGGATCATGAACATGATCAGTGATCCGGAAAGCACGGCAGCCGACCTCGAGGACGTGCTCACCGCCGATCCGGCGATCGTGCACAAGCTGTTGCAGGTGGTCAATTCGCCTCTCTTCGCCGGCTCGGGCCACAAGGGAGACTGGAGCCTGCATGAAGCCATCGTGCGTCTGGGGATGAGGCAGGTCAACTCCATCGCGCAGCAGATCAAGATGATGAATTCCCTCGTCAAGCCCGAAGAAAGCCCTTTTGACCTGCGCCGCTTCTGGGAACATTCCGTTGCCTGTGCCGTCATCGCCGACAGGATGTACCGGGGCCGGATGTTATCCTTGAAGGACGACCTGCAGTTCAGTGACTACTGGATCGGCGCCCTGCTGCACGATGCTGGCAAGCTGATACTCGGCTTCTTTTTCTGGGAGCACTTCGAGCAACTGCTTGGTTATATGGGTGCCAACCAATGCACCTTCCGCGAGGCGGAGAAGGCGACGGGTGATGTCGCCAACCATGAACTGCTCGGCCGTCTGCTGTTGATGAAATCACACGTGGGTGAGCGCCTTGTCGAGACGGTGGCGACACACCACACGGCGGGCCCACAGCCGTCGGATCTGGTCTGCCTCGTGCATCTTGCCAACGAACTGAGCAAGGAACTTGGCTTCGGTTATCTCCCGGATGAGCCCCGCCTCTACGCCGCCGAGGTGCTGCGCAAGCTGGGCATGGAGACGTCGGCTGTCATCAGCCTGCGCGAACGTCTGGGCCGGGATCTGCCCGACGAGATCCGCGCCCTCGTGGATCGTTGCACGATCATCGACTGAACTGTCTCAACAGCCACGCAAGACATCGGCATACCGTGCCAGCGGCAGGTTACCGCCGGAAAGCACGCCGCAGACCCGACGCCGGGCCAGACGCTCGCGCAACTTGATCGCCGCTGCCAGACTCGCTGCCCCCGCCCCCTCGGCCACAACCCGGACTTCCTGCGCCAGCAGGCCGATGGCAGCGTCGATCTCGGCATCTTCCACGAGAACAAAATCATCCAGCTGCTGCCAGAGGATCTCCATGGTCATCGCAAAGGGCACCCGTGTCGCCATGCCCTCGTGCGGCGTTGAGGTCCCGGCGACGATATCCAGACGTTTCTCGTGCCAGGCCCGCCAGGCGGCCGGCGCTGACGCCGACTGGACGCCGATGACCTCGATCTCCGGATTCCTCGCCTTCGTCGCCAGACACATGCCTGCCGCGCCGCTGCCACCACCGATGGGCACGATCACCGTCGCCACATCGGGCGCCACGTCCAGAATCTCAGCGCCAATCGTGCCGACCCCGGCGATCAGGTGCGGCTCGTTGGCGGAATGCACGAAACGCCGGCCCTCTTCGCCTGCAGCCTCTTCGGCGGCGATGCGGGCCTCATCAAAATCCTTCCCGTGCTGGCGAACCTCGGCTCCGAGGCGACGGATCGCGTCGAGTTTGGCCTCGTTGGCCCCCGCTGCCGGCGCGTAAATGACGACCGAGGTGCCGAAGAGGCGCCCCGCCCAGGCGATGGACTGACCATGATTGCCGGTGCTGGCACTGATCAGTCCCGCCCGTTTCTCATCCTGTGTGAGACGCCCCACCAGATTCACGCCGCCGCGGACCTTGAAAGCCCCGACAGGTTGAAGGTTTTCACATTTCACCGCGTAGTCGCAGCCCAGGAGCATTGACAGACCCTCGCTGCGTACCAGGGGTGTCGGCGGCAGGTGGGGGGCGATGAATTGCGCCGCATCGGCAACGTCGGCACTTGTTGGCGGGGGGATCATGGCAGATGGCTTCTCACCTGCGTCAACTCGCGTGCCAGACCCCGTCGATAGATGTCGACATCGAGACCTACAGCCAGCAGTCGGTAGCCGGCGTCGAGCAGGACCTCCGCTTCCTCTGCGGTTGCCGCCAACCGAGCCAGCGTCTTGCCCTCCGCCACGCAGGCATCACGCACCGCGTCTTCGGCGCGGCGGTAGTCGGGATGATCAAACTGCGTCGGGATCCCGAGAAAGTTCGCCAGGTCGAAGTGGCCGATCCACAGGACATCGATGCCGTCAACGGCGGCAATCTGGCGCGCGTTGCGGGCCCCCTCACCACTCTCGATCTGGGCGATGACGAGAGTGCGTTCATCGGCGAGTCGCATTTTCTGCGCAACATCCTGATCCATGCGATAGTCGTCGTGGGAGAGGCCGAAACCGGCACCACGCCTGCCCACCGGCGGGTAATGGCAGCTGTCGGCGAGGCGCCGGGCCTGCTCCGCGTCGTTGACCATGGGTGCCATGACACCCAGAGCCCCGGCGTCGAGGACCCGGGCAGCAAAGTGGTACTCCGTCGCCGGAATGCGCACGAAGGGCACCGCCTCGATGCCGCCGCAGGTCGCGATCAAGGTGCGCACCGTCTCCATGGACCAAGCCGTGTGTTCCATGTCATAGAGGATGAATTCCGCACCGGCAGCGTCGGCCAGACGGGCAATGCCGGTGGTGCTGAATTCCATGGCCATCGTACCGAGGGACCGCTCCCCGCGCAGGAGTTTCTGCCGTACCGGATTGTCTCGCATCAGAGTCCTACTCCTGGCGCCGACGGGCACATGCCGCCAGCCGTTGCTGGAAACGTTCGGTCTGCAGAACCTCGGGGTTCACCACGTAATCCGGCGCCCTGCCCTGCGAGATCGCCAGGATGCCGCGGAAGGCGCTCTCACCCATCAGGCGGAAACACTCGTCCGTCCACGACAGCGCGTGGGGTGCAACGATCACGTTGTCGAGTTGCAGCAGTGGTTCGGCAGGGTCCACAGGCTCTTGCTCGAAGACATCGAGGGCGGCTCCGGCAAGGCTGCCGTCCTGCAAGGCCTGTGTCAGTGCCTGTTGATCGACGATCGGTCCACGGGCAACATTGATCAGGTACGCCGATGACTTCATCCGTCGCAAAGCCTCCCTGTCGAGCAGATGCCGGGTCTGTGGCGTCAGGGCACAGCAGACAATGACGAAGTCCGAGGATGTCAGCAGCGCATCGAGGGACACCAGCTCGACGCCGAGCTGACGGGCCACCTCCACATCAGCCGAGGGGTCCGTCGCCTGCAGGTGCATCTGGTGCGGCGCCAGCAGGTGGCAGATCTCACGGCCGATGTTGCCCAAGCCCACCAGACCCAGAGTCCGTCCGCGCAGGCCGACCCCCATATGCTGGGCCTTTTCCCCCCAACGGCCCGTCCGCGTCAACCGGTCCTTGAGTGGCATCTTGTGCGCCAGAGCCAGCAGGAACGCCAGGGCAGCACTGGCCACAGGCCGACGCACACCATCGGGTGTGATGGTCAGAGCCACACCGTGACGGGTGCAGGCATCGACGTCGACGCTGTCGTAGCCGACGCCGAGGCGTGCCACAATGGCCAGGCTTGGCCCGCCGGCAAGAGTCCGCTCGGTGACCCGTGGCGCCAGCACGAGCACGGCGTCGAGGTCGGCCATCTGTGTCGGCGGCAATTCCTCGCCGGCACCCCCTTGGCTGAGGCAGGCCCAGGCAATGCCGGTCCCATCGAGGGCGGTCGTATCGATATCGGCGAAAGCTTGCGCGCCGTCGTCCTTGAGGAAATCGCGGGTCAGACCGACACGGAACATCTAGGCCTCCTCGGCGGAACGGATGCGGTTTTCAGCCTGCGCCAGCACGCTGTTATTGTCGAAGGCCTCGATGATGCGCTGCCAATGGGATGGCGGCTGCTGTTGCAGCTGCCGGATCTGCTCGAGCAGGGCAGGCAGGGCGCGGATCACATTGTCGACGATGGTCACCGTCGCCGCACGGGCCGTGCGCGACAGCGGGTTCAGATCCACCGTCAGCACCTCCCGCCCCAGGCGGCGCAGGGCTTGACAGCGATCGCCGTCTTCCAGTGGGACAAAAATCACATCCGCGCGCAGGATGCCCCGGGGATGAACGAAGCGCCGATTGGACTCGATCCCCTCGAGTGCGGCGACACCGTCGGGCAGCAGCACGTCGCCGGCGCCATGCGCCCGCAGGTGCCGGGCGATGGCCGCCTCGCGGTCGGACGAGGTATGAAATATGTTGACCTCCAGGGGGGCACCGGTGGCCGCCGACAGACGCACGAGTTCATCGGGCACGAGCGCTGCCGCATTGCCATTCACCGACAGCACGGGCCGTTGTGCCCGCAACAGGTATGCCGCCGTTGCCTCCACGGCACGGTCCGCCCAGGCACCGGAGACTTCTCCCAGCAGGTAGTCGTAGGCCTCCCCCCGGCCATGCGCGATCAGTCCGTGGGGCGAGGTGACGCCCGCTTCGACGCCGGCAATGATCCGCTCGCGCAGACGCAGGGACTCGTACCGCGGATGACTCTCGGGGACGTCGCTCACGGCAGCACCTGCACGGCCCGCGCGGACAGGGAGGTCTCGGTGGAGCCGGTGAAGGCGATGGTGCTGAACACAGCGTTGCCGAGCATGATCATCGACGCCTGGCCCCCCGCCCGCCCGACTTCTTCGATGGCGGCGCGCACGCCGTCGTGGGCGAGCAGGCCACTGTCTTCGGCAAACCGTCGCGACACGCG